>DASPNN010000809.1:0-5191 GCA_035626495.1 Chryseosolibacter sp. | reverse complement strand
CCACCTATCGGATGTGGCCATGACCAATTATATCAATCCGGATGCGGAGTCGGATTTTGATCTTAAGGCGGGAATTCACGTAGGTGTATTTGCGAATTTCGATTTTGCCGATGGTTGGCAGTTTATTCCAGAGGCTGTATATACGAATAAAGGGGTCCGGGCCATCAACCGGATTAATCTGCACTACATCAATATTCCAATGATGGTTAGGCTCAGGGTCGCAGAGCATTTTTTTGCGGAAGCCGGACCTGAGCTTGGATATTTATTCGCTGCCAAATCGGAATACGGGGACGTGAGCAGCACATGGAATAACAAATTCGACTTCGGGGTCGCAGGGGGCATCGGGTTGCAGGCGCATGAAAAATTGCACTTCTGCATCCGGTACTCTGCAGGATTCGCCAGTGTTATCGATACGCGAGCGGGTTCCGCACCGGCAGGTGAATCAATAAAATATCAAAATCGCGTGTTACAAATCTCGATGGGATTTCTCTTGTCCAAGCTGAGCACAAGCGGCCTCCGGCATCGTTAAGGTTTTCTGGGCTTATACAGTCTGCGCCAGTTCCTGACCTACCTTTTTTGTCACGTTTCTTACACCTTTTTCGAGCTCCTTGTCTTCAGGAATTTTCTTGCCCCTATCCAGTGCACTGATGACCGCCGCCGCAACAAGTCCTCCAACCACATACCATCCAATTGTCATCAGGGTGTTTTCCATATTCTTATTGGTATGTTTTTCCTCAATTCCGACCTGGGTGGGCAATGTGACCGCGCCGATGCCTGCTGTTACACCCAACAGGATTCCGCGAAGGAATGTGTTACCTGTGCCGGTGCCGCGGGCCATACCGTAATAGAGCGAATTGGTCACCAGATCGCCGGCAAGGGGAAAGAATTTCTGGGCCGTTTGTGGCAGCACGTCATTACCTTTCATCAGTTTGGCGAGTGCATTTTTTCCGAGCAGGTCGCGCCGGGGTGCGTTCGGGTTAAACTTTTTGATGCTTTCGTTCAGCAGGGTCAGTGCGACGGCGCCGGCGAGGCCGCCTATCGTGGATGAAGCTTTCATGGACAGTTGGTTTTACGTTAACAACGAGGTTCGACATGACATTCCCAAAAAACGGATGCCAACAGCCGGTGTTTGGCTCAATGAAGCCCGGCTTATTTCTACAGATGGGTAATTTCCCTACATTTTTTTGTGTAATGGATCGCTGAAAATCAGGTTTGTGCCCATGGCATGTATTTCTATTTTGTGGCTATTGATGATCAGAGAATTCATAAATATCGAGCACTTTAAAAATCTCACGGAAAATCTGCTGAATTGTTGGCTGAGCTATTCCGTGTCGCAACCCATCCAGCTCGATCTGACAATCCTCGTTGTCTTTTTGCTTCAATATATTGGCTTTGGGAGTTTTCCGGTGACGTTCGAGATACCCGAGATTTGTGCGGCGCCGAGCGGGAAATCGCTGCCAGCACCGACGGAAAATAAACCTTAGTGACTGGAACTGTTTCCGGATACAGCGTACGCAATATTCGCGGCAATCGGTTATTAAAAATTGAAACGGGCGCCGACTCCGCCCTTGACGAGCTCAGAGATGTCCAACGTCCTGGCGTTTGATATGTAACTAATCAGGTACAAATCGTTCACATTGAATTCGATGTAACCCGTCACGCTGTTGAAGAACCGGTTGGGCTCCATTTTGACCGAGAATGATGTTTCGGTGGCCAGGTGCAAGCGCAGGGATGTGTGCCACCAATAATAATTGGATCCGCTAAAGTAGTCGGGCACGCTTTGCTTGAAATCCTCGCCCATGTGATAGCTTGCCATGAACCCGATATCGGCGGGACGGAAATATGTCCGATCGGTCACCCTGATATTCCAGGGGATGTAAAAGAATTTGCCGCAAAAAACGTTCAACGGACCGCCCTGATTTTTTGGTACTGTTCCGAAGTGGACACTTGTTCGTGCCCGTGATTTTATGATATCATATCCGATTCCGGCGCTTATATACCCAATGCTTCCGGCATATTGTAAGACGAAATAATCGGGAGTCCCCTTTCTTGTCTGGGCCAGCAGATCGGATGCCGACAACGTGATTGCGATAAGGATCAATGAGGCGGCTTTCATATTAGTAGTCCACAAGTGAGTAGGAGACATCGTTGCCGGCGATCTTCAGCACCACGAAACTGCGTTTGTCGAACGAATGACTGGTCATATATCGAATGCCGTCGTTGTATGGGTAGCCGTCTTTAAAACGGTGAACGTGGCCATGAAGTGAGATCAGTACATGATGCTCACGGAACAATGTGCTGTAAGCGGTGGCAAGGGTCTCATCAAAGTCCTTGTCGAAAGGCGGAATGTGCGACAAGGTGACGAACCTCTTTATTCCGGGTTCATCCGTAAACTGGCTCGTGAGCCATTGCATATCGGGCACAAGACCCGGCGGATATTCCCTCCCGTTGGTATTATGGGCTATGAATTTTACACTGTCGTAGATAAAACTGAAATTTACCGGCCCAAACATGCGCTCAAAGGTCTGTTCGCCCTTTGCCTGAACGTCGTGGTTTCCAACAACACCGATATACGGTTTCTCCAATCGCGAGAAAATGTTTTCAATTTGCTCGAACTCTTCCAGGAGCCCGAAATCGCTGATATCTCCCGCGAGCAGAACAAAATCTATTGACTGGATGGCATTGACCTTGTCGACGAAACGGGTTACCTCGTCGTAAAAGCGTTGGCAATCACCGACAAATGCAATTGTGATGGTATCGTCGGTCTGATCTGCCTGGAGCCTGATAATGTTCTGTTGGTTGAGATTGACCGGAGAATTGCGGTCAAATGTCTGGTTGGGGCTGAACTCGAATACATCTTCACAACCGAGTAGCAGCACGCACAGTAAAATCAGTCTCTCACAATATTTCATAACCAACCCACCCCTGCTTGTTGTTAAAGAAGTATACCCGTCAATGCAGCGGCACCCGAAAGAGGGTGACCGAATCAATTAGCGGCGGCACTTTGAAATCACATTGACCACGCTAACCGACAGGGTCGACAAACACTTTGCGTGTACCGAATGAGATGTATGACGGAGACTTCGGGAAATGCTGCTGTAGATTATGTTCTACAAACGCGCTCACGGAGCGACTCGTGTCTGCACATTTGATTTTGCGCTGCGGTAATAAGCATCGAGGATCAAACTGACAATTGATTTGATGTCAAGCTCACACTGTTCTACGTTATGCATCAACACGCCGTTCTTGTATAAATGAAACTGGCGTTTTCCCTTGGATTCGACCATTTGATATTCGTACGGTTCTCCTTTGTAATAAACTTCTTTCATACGCAAACGTTTTAGATTTTGCTTTACTCTTTCAAAATCATATGCCTGCTCTTCTGCACTGCAGTGCCGATTTGGAAAACACAGTCGTGATCCGCCTGTACCGGCAATCACCGGGTCGCGATCGTGTAGAATATACTCTCACAAAGTGGTCATCTGACATGTACTTTTTTTCGAATGATTGTTTCCAAAAAATCGCACTAACAAGAATGAAGTTTCGTTATCGACGTAGAAATTTGTAGAAAAATTCCACAGCAGTTGATGAGTGTAGTTCAGGAGTCCCTTCATAGAAATTTTTTTAACCTAACCTGTAAATCCATGAGGATAAGTTTGCTGGTTTTAGCATCATTTTTTGCCACGGCGCCGGTTTTCTCCCAAACCCTTGAGTCTTTAAGTCTGTTGCGACAGGACACGTTAAAGCGTGATTCGATCAAGCAGGAAACGCCTTCGTCTGTACCGGCCGGCAACGATCAGATCACCGCACCTACGAAGTATTACAATTTGTTGAAGAACAAAGCAGTTACTCGCAAGGGTTTGTTCACGGTTCACAAGGTGGATGACAATTACTATTTTGAGATCCCGGACAGCCTGCTCGGCCGTGATTTGCTTGTTGTCAGCCGGATTGCGCAGGGAGCGGCCGGAGTGCGTCCGGGGTATACCGGATATGCAGGTGACCAAATCGGCAGCCGGATCATTCGTTTTGAAAAGGGTCCGGGCCACAAATTGTTTCTCCGTCGTATCACGTACGAAGAGCAGGCAGGTGACACATCCAACGCCATGTACAATGCTGTGGTTCGCTCGAACCTGCAACCGCTGGTTGCTGCATTCGGTATCGGCGCATACAGCCCCAATGGCAGGGGTCGCGTAATCGAGGTGACCGACTACCTCAATGGCGACAACGATATATTGTTTTTCAACTCCGGTTCACGCAATTCCATGAACGTGGGCAGCATGCTGAGAAACATGTGTTACATAAAAGATGTGAGCTCGTTCCCTCTGAACCTCGAAATCCGAACGATCAAAACTTATAATTCGAACGTCGAAGGTCCCTTCACGCTGGAGCTGAATACTTCGATCGTCCTGCTACCGAAAGTTCCGATGAGGAAACGTTTGGCCGATCGGCGCGTCGGGTATTTTTCGGAGCGGTACATGGATTACAACGCCAACCCGCAGGGTGTGAAGGAAGTGACGTACATTAAACGCTGGCGGCTGGAACCGAAGCCCGAAGACGTTGAGCGCTACAAGCGCGGAGAACTCGTCGAGCCCGTGAGACCCATCGTTTATTATATTGATCCGGCGACGCCAAAGAAGTGGATACCCTACCTGAAGCAAGGTGTCGAGGACTGGCAGGTTGCGTTTGAAAAGGCCGGTTTCAAAAACGCCATCGTTGCCAAGGAAGCGCCCAACGCCGATGAAAATCCGCATTGGAGCCTGGAGGATTCCCGCCATTCGGCAATTGTTTACAAGCCTTCATCCAAAGCCAACGCCGCAGGACCGGTTATCGCCGACCCACGCAGCGGCGAGATCCTGGAAAGCCATATCAACTGGTATCACAATCTGATGTCGATTCTACGCGACTGGTATCTGATCCAGTGTGCGCCGAATGACCCCCGCGCACAGAAAATGCGCTTCGATGACAAGCTGATGGGCCGCCTGATTCGCTCCGTGGCCGCCCATGAAGTAGGCCATACGCTTGGACTTACACACAACTATGGCGCAAGCTCTTCCGTGCCAGTGGAGAAATTGCGCGATCGTGAATGGCTCAAGCGCCACGGCCACACACCTTCCATTATGGATTATGCACGGTTCAACTACGTAGCGCAGCCGGAGGACAGCGTCACCGAAGACGGGTTGATCTCCCGGAT
>DASPNN010000808.1:0-9077 GCA_035626495.1 Chryseosolibacter sp. | reverse complement strand
TCATGTACAACGAAACCATTCCTTCGCCCATGGCGATGACCCTGCCACCACCTTTTACTTCCGTGAATACGCCAAAAACATTCGTATCTGAATTGTTGCCGAAGGTGAATGGTGTGCCCCCTTCGACCTTGCGCGCGCCGTGATAGGGAATCGAATACTTCGTCCTGGTGACCTTTCCGGCCTTCGAATGGCCCCCGGTGGATTCGTCGGGATTGTCGGATGAGAAAGTGATCCCAAACGCAGTAACTATGTCGTTGACGTTAACTTTTTCAAGCGTAGCCCAGTAGTCTTCCTCCATGACAATAAATAAGGCTCCGCCTTGCTCAACGAATTGTTGGATCGCCTTGCATTCATCGGGCGTATACTTGGACGAAGGGACGTGAATAAAAAGCAGATCACTATTCCGCAGCGCTTGGGGGGTAATCGGTGATTTGAGATACGCCACTTCTGCGTTGTGAGCGCCTGCGTTTTTCGTGAGTTCACCCGTCATGTATTTGAGCCTTTCCGTGGGCACAAGTTCGCTGGAAATATTATCGGCGGGGTCGCTGTAAAATTTCTGACCGTGGCCGACGTCAACGAGAATTTTTTTCTTTTGCGCGAAGGCGGCGGGGGAGCAGAGCAACAACAGAACAATGGAAGTAAAAATTGTAAGTGATTTCATGGGTGATGTTTTCGGATTCGCAGATCAATGATCATGCCGTGTCTTCCGGCTAGAGTCTGACGTTATTCTTCGCCGAACAGGCAGGGTGCAAGACAGGGACGGGAAATCGCCACCAAGGCCCAAGACTCAAAGACTCACGAAGAAATGCAGGGTTCGTCAGAAGCGTCAAGTAACATCTACTGCGCAGTTTCTGCACGCAGGTCAAGGGTGATTCGTGAACCGGGAGCCTGGCGCCTTCCATATGCGGACGTTTTTGTTCAAAGGCGCACACGAGAGGTTACGTTGACAAACTTTACGGCTGCCGCCGAAGACCCTATGGCCGTGCCAGCGTAGAAGAACTGACACGAGTATGATGGTGAAGAAGTAGCCTCAATGCACCATTAGCTACCAGCAGGATGTCAGTGACGACGGCTTCTGTATTTAGTGAGTCCGTCCATAGTTAATAGTCAAGAGCTTGTCCATTCAAGCAATAACGTTTCAACCTAAGTTTTTCGGCCATTCGACATTGACAATAGTACTCGTTTGGCCTGCAGCATTGTCATTACGGCAAACACGCAACCGAAAATGAAATGCATCACTTGTTCATCTACGCCGGCGAACGAAAAAAGCAGCCCTCCAAAAAATATAAATAAGGCGCTGGCGGCCAACGAGCCCAGTCCCACACCAACCAGATAATCCATATCTCCATAATGGCCCGGTGTAAGTAACTTTCTTTCCGTCAGGATCGTTGCCCAGCCCAGCCAGAACGGGATCTGTACCGGATTAATCGCCATCAGAACAAAACCTAGAACAAGGGGGGACAGCTTGCTGGCGGGAAGTGGTTCGGCATCCGGGACCGGACTTTGCCCGGAGGCAGTGAATGACATGACGGTCATAACAGCGAGGACGAGCAGCACCACCCATTGAAGCACCGTCATGATAAAATCAAACTTTAACATACGCCGCACGATGAGCGAACAAATCTTCGCATAAATGATCTCGGCCATGAAAATGCCCAGCGCAAACCACATCGCACTGACATATTCTCCTGATGTCGCGAGCCTGATTGTTATAATATTCGTCATGCCCGGAGGTAATGAGGCCAGAAAGCTGATCAGAAATCCCGTAAGAAAAAGATATGGACCATGCTTAACATATGAAGGGAATCGTACCATAATATTACTCCAGGATCTGATATCCGATCGGTTTGAAAGAGAAGTTATTGGATTTCTCCGCAGAGCATGCGGTCATCCCTACGATCAGGTCCATGGCTGCCTCCAGAACAACATGATCGCCTGCTTTGCTTTTGGGAGGAAGAACATTGATCCGGCCTGTGTGTCCATCGACATCAACATGCATGAAAATATTAAAACAGACGGGTATGTTATCGGCGTTAATACCATACGGCTCAAGGGCTGCCACAAGATTTCCAAAACAGCCGCGGTGCGGATATTCGTGGCCGTAGATGATCCTGAAGGTATCTTTGCTACAGGGTGTAAGCAGGAAGTCGTGCCGGCCGACGGTATCTTCGTTCATGGTGAACATAACATTACTCCGGTTGGAGTAAAAACGATGCCCCCTGGTCAAAAAGATCGTGTCGGCGTAATCGATGGTTCGCCCGGAAGAGAGATATTCAGCAGTGTCGTCCAGGTTGTAACACACGAAGTCACTAACCTGCTCACCTTGCAGATCCTCAACCCATAACTGCTGACCCTTCCGGAGTATAAAGGCAACTCCGCTACGAGCCGGAATGACGTTTAGAGTTTTCATGCTTCGCGACAAATGGACATTTCCAGGTACTGTCATGTTGGACCCCGCTATATTGAAACACTTCCGACGATTCTCCAAAATCCGCCAGCATCGGATTCACCGAGCCAGAAAATTCCATATCCCTTTTCCTGACCGTTTGCTTCATCGGGATATATTTATTAGAAGCGCGCAATCTCTCGAACTGCTCATGCGGATTAAAGACAAGCGCGGGATATTGGAATTGCCTCGCCTTCCGGTTGCTGTTCAAATGAAGACCAATCACGTAAAATGCCTCTTCCCTGATGCTAAAGCTAAAGTCGGGTGACGAGGCCGCGCTTGCAACGCGCCGGTCCCAACTGTGGCGCTTCGCGTCAAGGTCGGAAATAGCCTGAAGGCGTTGCCATAGCATCGATTCAAACATCTCCTCGCCGCAATTCCCGGGCCCCTTAAAAATGATCACCGCGCTGTGATACAATTCAGTAGAAGAGCGGTATACTTCGACAAAATCATATAAAAATTGCAAAATCACGGCATCGTCGTTCGTGCACGCCAGATGTTCTGCAACCAGCGCTTTGATCCGATTCTCCGACAATGCTGCCTTTGCAGCAACACACGGAAACCCCCTGTTTCTGATGAAGTCAAAATACGCTGCGATGATGGCACTTGCCGGCTGGTCGTTCATTCGATCTTTCATTAACTGTTGGAAGCGTATACATAACCACGATTGGCGTCGCAAGCTGTGGCCGGCTCGAGTGGGATGGCAGGCACCCGGAACTCAAAGGATGAATCAAGCTCTCTCAGCTTCTTAAAATGGTTTCTTGCCTTCCGGGTAAATTCCAAGCCCTCACTAAAGCTCCAGTATGGAATTCCTTGCCGATGATTGTAATCCGAGATCCGGTACAATATATTCCAATGTTCGATCAGGATACGACACGCTTTGAACAGACTGTTCCCATTGCCGTAAACATGATGCGGCTCCGCACCGCTGCCATTGTATTCCAGAATAGAAAAGTTCCTTCCAGACTTGAGATCTTCGATAGAACTGCACCGGATATCATAACGCCCGTAGTAGAGGTTACCGGCGTAGTGACTCAGGTCATCGAAAATCTTTAACAACCGATCATCTTTTTCATGCTCCAGGTTGACCAGTCTTCCGCCCCGGCTGAGATTGAGCGCCTCCGACAATTGAAAATGCTCTCCGGCAGGAATGACCATTTCGAGTTTGCTCGCGTGTTTCGAAAACATTTCCGTTAGCCTGAACTGAGCCCGTGGATAGTTCATGATCAGTTCCCTTAATGTATGCTCGCCATCCCCGATAACCGCCATCGCTTCCTTCTTTAAGAATCCGGTGATGTGTCCGTTCGATTCATTGGGAAACCGATAATAGAAAACGCTCACTTCGAGCGGATATCTGATAAACTCCTGGATAATATATCCCACGGGCATAACCGCGTGATATTGGCGAAGGTGATCGATACTTTCGATCTTCCGGAACATCAGGCCCATCATGCCAACGTCAGGCTTGACTGCCAGCGGAAGCGTGAGATTGTTACTGGCAACGAGAGATTCAACTTCAGGAAAAGATGTCGAGGGCGTGATATATATGCTTTTCGGGTAGGATGACGGCGGTAGTTGCTTATAAATTTCCTGCTTGGTTTCCCCGGTAAACCCTCCAAAGACAATGGTTGGATTCGAAGAGGTAAAAAACCAAAACGACCGGGCCTTCAGACAATTCCACAACCAGGCTGGGGCAATGAGTATGTATTTTGCAAACCAATGCCAGTCTTCCCAATGGCTTATATAACGGATAACTTTACCTATCATCGATTAAAGAATTCCGGGTTAAAAAAACAGTGCCCTGATTGCTTTTTCATAAGCGTCGCGACGATCAGCGCGCATTATGATGTTGTAGATATTTTTCTTCTAAAGTAAACGACCGTTCACGGGGCAGGATCACCATTATTTAACCAAGCGACTGTAAATGCGAAGGTTGTCCGGAAGTGACCGGTTATTATCCGCGGC
Organism: Chryseosolibacter sp.; assembly: GCA_035626495.1. Classification (GTDB taxonomy): domain Bacteria; phylum Bacteroidota; class Bacteroidia; order Cytophagales; family Cyclobacteriaceae; genus Chryseosolibacter. Next base: position 4,666 of record DASPNN010000808.1, on the reverse strand, counting down.
CAATGCTGAGTACTATTATTTTTCACCACTGAGGCGCAAGGGCGCTGTTTTTTTTAGCCGACATGAGCGGGGAACTCTTTGCATTAACCGTGTCCTTGCGTCTCCGTGGTAAATTCGCCAACTCGGGAGTAAGGGTGGTTGTGTACATCACCACTGAGGCGCAAGGGCACTGTTTTTTTTCGGGCCAACGTGAGCATTAACCGTGTCCTTGCGTCTCCGTGGTAAATCGCCAACTCAGAAGTAAGGGTGGGCTGTGTACTTCACCACTGAGGCGCAAGGGCACTGTTTTTTTTTAAGACGGCTCATGTCTGACATTATTAACGAATCGCTTGATTCCTTGTTTAATAACGGGGACGTGAAAATTTATCAGGAATCCGATTGGTTTGTTAGCCAGCTTCAGGTAGCTGATGACCTGAGCGTGGTGGACCGGTAAGACGGCGTCAACTGATTTTAACACCACGATCACCTGGTCGGCTACCAGGATATCTATTATGTGTTCCTTGTTTAAAACTTCGCCTTTGTATAAAAGGGGAATAGGTACCAATGTTCGGATTTGTAAGTTTCTGCTCTCAAGTTCTTTCACCATGCAATGATGGTAGACGCTTTCAAGTAATCCAGGCCCGAGTTCCTGGTGGACCTTAAATGCCGAACTCACTATGCCACTCGTAACGTTGCTGAGTTCCGGGTGTGTTAATAAAGACTGGGTTTTCTTTTCTTGCATCATGAAATAAAATTATGGCCATCATTTCGATCTGCGAATTCATGGGTCGGAGAAAAACATGATAAAAAAAGAAGGATGGGTTGTGTACTTCACCACGGAGGCGCAAGGGCGCTGTTTTTTCTTTTGACACATGAGCATTAACCGTGTCCTTGCGCCTCCGTGGTAAATTCGCCAACTCGCAAGTATTGGTATACCTCCCTCGCAAAAAAAAAACGGAGCGTGGTTCGCGCCCCGTTTTAATCACATTCACAAAATTTATTTTACGATCAGACGTGTCGTGAAGCTGTTCTGCCCATCGGTTCCTTTCAACAGATACAGCCCAGGCCTGACGTTGCTGCCGAAGTCGAGCTCCAAAGATCCGCAGGGACCATCACATTGAATCCTGTTCGTATAAACGACTTCACCGGTAAAACTCACAAGCTGCACCTCTATGGCCGAGCCCTCCGCAAATTCTGTCCCGGTAGAAGTCAGGACAACTTTCCCAGTCGTCACCGGGTTTGGCGCGACCTCGATCATCCTGGCTTCGCTCGCAGTCATCATTTCGCTTTCATCAGAAGCCTCAGCCATCAACGTTGAGGACGGTTCGAACGGCGACAGTCGTGTACCGGGTATCGGGCGTTCGGATATTCCATTCGGGAGGATCCAGCCAACGGAAATGTGGTCGTATCCGAGATTTTCCTTATGCAAGACCTCCACATAATAGCGCGTGCCCCTTCTCAGGAAGATCTTCACCGATTGTTGTGATGGATATTTATTCCACTGGCGTTTGAGGGTGGCGCCGTTCACATATGCAATTCTCTTTTTATTCCCCGGGTTCGGGCCATCGCTAAGCCACAACTCACTGTGATCGTCACTGGAAATATAAAACGTGTATTCACCATCGCCAGGAGGGCAGAGATATCCACGAATTCGTGCTCCGTAGTAGTCGCCGACATTGGTAGGACCTTCGAAGATCGACAGGTAGTTGGTGGAATTGGGCGGATTGTTGACCGGGATATAGTTAACGCTCAAGCCTTTTACATTTGTCCATACCTCGCGCTTGATTTTTCCGGTGGCAGCGCACTCGATCACCTTGAAATCCATTGAATCATAGCCAATGCCATTTGCGTTATCGTAAGCTTTTACGGTGATCCTGTAATCGCCCTCACCGTAATAACCCGCAGAAGCTTCATAAGGCGCTTCCGTGTCGGAGCCTACACGGTTTTCCCATCCATACGTCAGGCTTTTAACAAAGAATTCCACCTTAATGATCGACCCGTCATCGGACACATCTGCTTTAATCTGGAAATCGGCGAATGCGCCAATTTCAGGCCACGCAGGTTCTGTTATATTGACCTGTGGCAATTCGTTTGCCTTCGAAGGAATCAGATGCGAACCCAGGATCGGATTTTCGATTGTTCCATTGGGATATTGCATCGCGACCATGATGTGGTCGTAGGTCGTCCCTTCTTTGTGAAGCGCTTCGATGTAGTACTTGGCGCCGGCAACGAGCGGTATCAGCGCCGATTGCTGCGAGGGGAATTTTGTGAACTCATCCCGCCGGGTTGCACCATAAACGTAGGCGATCAATTTTTTGTCAGCTTTGGAGGAGGTGGTACTGAGATATAGCTCGCTATAGTCGTCGCTGGCGATCATGAACTTGTAGTTACCGCTGACGGGAACACACAAATATCCGCTGTAACGCGCGCCGTAGTTATCTCCTGCGTTGACGGGGCCTTTGAAAGAGGTCACCGTTTGCGTATAGGCAGGTGGTGTCGTTAATGGAATCGAAGTGACTTTGTTGCCGGTGATGTTGGTCCAGACCTCGCGTGTAAGTCCGCCGGTTCCGGAACATTGGGCGTCCGGGTCATAGTACCAAAGTTTATAGAAATTACTGCTCGGATCCCAGGTGGTGAACACCACGTCGTTGCCTGTTACTGCCGTCAGGTTCCTGGTGTTGTAATAAGGGAAATTGTAACGCTCCAGCATACTTTGGGATGTGCCGGGAGTGTACGTCGGCGTACTCTCATAGAGCACATACTTTTGGTCTTCGGTAGGCCATTCGAGCGTGGCGTGGTCGACAAAATAGAGCCGGTCGCCGGCCGGTGTCAGGTCAACATAGGAGAAGTCATAGCCCGGGGGCGTGTAAACATAATTCAGCTCGTGAACCGTCGAAGTGCCGCCGGCTGTGCCAGTATTTTTTGCGATGGGCGTCGGGAACCCTTGTGTCTCACCATACCAGAGAAGGTAATCGTTGAACGGTTTCAAAGGATAGACCGATCCATCATACCCGGCTTCGTCAATGTAAACTGTCCCGGCCTCGGTTCCATCGCTGGACATGAGATCGATTTTTTCGTCCATGAAATGCAGAAAGAAAAGCTTTCCCTTGAAAGGCGTAAAATTGTACAGGCCATGATTGTAATAGTAGCCGCCAAAATCTTTTACCAATTGAGTGGTCGCCGGTGTTCCCTGGGTTTTCCAAAGCTCTGTAAAAGAGCTATAGTCCCAGGTGGCGAGGCTGTCGTGCTCAAAATACATTGTTCCATTAACATCCGTGAGGTCTTCAATACTTGCGAAGGGCACGTTGACCGCTTTCACTGTACCGGCTGCGGTTCCGTCGGTCCTCCAGATATCACGGCCGGTGCCATCCTCTGCAATGAAGAACAACTGACTGTTTGAGATCGTGATCCCATCATTCTGATAGCCGTTGGCAGAGCCAGGGTTGATATCCTTCAGCATGGTCAGAGCGTTGGCGGAGCTCAGCTTCCAAACTTCCACGCCGTGGACTCCATCATTCACAGCAAGGTAAAGATCAGTTTGAAAGACCTTCAAGGGCATGATGGAAGCGAAGGAGCCAACCTTCACCGTCGAAGCCGCCGTTCCGTTGCTCACCCATAAACCCTGTTGACCCGAGGAAGTGGTGGTGACGATATAAAACTTGCTGCCCATCGTGACTTCACTGATGAAGCGGATATTTTCACTGAGCTTCTTGACAAAAGCAACCGAGCTGGGCGATGCTGTAAAGACGCTGTCAGCGCTCGCATAGTAAATTTTGCCGGCGGCATTAATGAAACTATGACTGGTCTTGTTAATATTTTTGACAAAAACGGGCTGGGCATTTATCGATGCGGAAAGAAGCACCGATACTACGAGGGCAATACTAAGCTTGCAGGCTGCAAGCCGTGGAAAGGACAGTACACTTTTCTCCATACTTCACTCTTTTTTTTCATTCTACACGATCGAAAGTATACCTGAAGATCATCCGTGATTTTAAGCTGACGTCGCCCGATACCACTACTGCGGTGTTTTGCCAAGCAAATGGCCGGTAATGCGCCCGGTTACTGTAAAATATAATCAAGAATTATCCTTAAGGTCTTTATCGCAAATGGAAAAAAAGAATGCCTTTGTCGAAGCGCGACGTGTGCGGACTGACACAACGCAGGTGTGCGAATGAGCACGCGACAAGATACCGAGAGGGCGCACGTCAACAGCGCCGAAGAAGGTAATATAGATCGTGTAATGTACACATGAGTCGCTGCTAGCTGGCAAAGCCGCGTCAATCGCCGCGGCAGTGATCGGTTAATAGCTCACAGCAGATGGATTACTACCCAAAACAGCACGAGCCTGTACACGAAAATAAGGAACACGAAAAGCAGCATGGAAAAGACGGTCCCGTACAAAATCCTCCAACCCAATCGCAAATTGAAAAAACGACCCGCTGCCAGGCTGGCGTAAACGGCAAATAAACCATACAGGATAATCCCGATGACGATCTCAGAATTGATCCAGGTCATCCCTGCGATATACATTCCGCGCACAAGTAACGGCAGCAACAGGAATCCAAAAAGAATAAAGAACGAGAGCGTCTCAGTTGAAAAGATGAAATGGTCGTAGTAATACCTGTTCTTCCTGAATGCCATCGCGTAAGAAACGAGCGCCATGAACGGCAGCAACAGGAACAACAGG
>DASPNN010000807.1:0-5126 GCA_035626495.1 Chryseosolibacter sp. | reverse complement strand
AACGTGTGGGCCGCAGTCGGAATTATCCGGAACATGATAACGTCCTTAGGGACAACAGGATAGATTACTACCGAACAGAAGATGCTGTAGTTTTCACGGAGGTCCATTGCCATGTTGGCAGCTTCTCCGACTCCACCTTTGAAAAGGACCGGAGTGACCGGCGACGTGGTATTGCCGAGTGTGAATCCGCGTTCGCGTAAACCATTCTGAACTGCATGAACAATCTTCCAAAGATTATCTTTTAGTTCCGGGCGGGTCTTGAGCAGCTCGAGCCGTTTCATTCCACCAATCACGAGCGGCATTGGGAGACTTTTCGCATAAATCTGGGACCTGACGCTGTAACGGAGGTACTTCAGAATTCGCTTATCACCGGCCACGAAGGCGCCGATGCTTGCCATGGATTTTGCAAATGTTGAAAAATACAAGTCGATCTGATCCTGCACTTCCTGCTCTTCACCCGTACCGGCGCCGGTCTTTCCCATCGTGCCGAAACCGTGCGCATCGTCCACAAAGAGCCGGAAATTGTACTTCTTTTTCAGTGCACAAACGCCTTTCAGGTCGCCCTGCTTACCCGACATACCAAAAACTCCTTCCGTAATGACGAGGATACCTCCGCCAGTCTCGTCGGCAAGCTTCGTTGCGCGCTGCAGCTGCTTTTCGAGACTGTCCATATCGTTGTGGGCGTAGACAAAACGCTTTCCCATGTGAAGCCGCACGCCGTCAATGATACACGCATGTGATTCCGCATCGTAAACGATGACATCCTTGCGGTCAACAAGAGCGTCGATGATTGAGACAACTCCCTGGTAACCGAAATTGAGCAACATCACATCCTCTTTCATAACAAACTCCGCCAGCTGCCGCTCAAAGTCGAGGTGCTTCACCGAGTTTCCCGACATCATGCGGGCGCCCATCGGCAGTGCCATTCCATATTGTGCCGCTGCCTCTGCGTCCGCTTTCCGTACTTCCGGATGATTGGCCAATCCCAAATAATTGTTCAAGCTCCAGTTCAGAACGTCTTTTCCGTTGAACTTCATTCTGGGACCGATTTCCCCTTCGAGTTTTGGGAAGAAGAAATAGTCTTCAGGCAAGTGTGAATATTTGGCCAGCGGCCCAGCCTCCATTTTAAGCTTGTCAAATAAGTCTACCATGTGCTCAGTTTCGTTTAAATATTGCGGCAAAAATAAGAAAAAAGGCGCAGCTAGTGCCTCTGCCCGCTACAATTCCATTTTTGGCGGCAAGACAAATAATCGTTAGCATTGCAATTTATCACCTCCGCGATGTCAAAAATCAAGAAAATCCTTGTCGCTAACCGGGGCGAAATTGCCTTGCGGGTCATGCGCTCAGCAAGAGAAATGGGGTTAAAAACCGTGGCAGTTTACAGCGAAGCGGATCGCAAGGCCCTTCATGTACGGTACGCCGACGAAGCGATTCTGATCGGTCCGCCACCTTCATCGGAATCTTACTTGCGTATGGATAGGCTCATTGAGGCGGCGAAACAAACCGGCGCTGATGCGATTCATCCGGGATATGGTTTCCTTTCAGAGAACGAGGAGTTCGCGCAAGCCGTCGAAGATGCCGGCCTCGTTTTTATTGGCCCCTCTCCGACATCCATCGCGCTTATGGGCAGCAAGCTTGCTGCCAAAGCGGCCGTCGCCGGATTTAATGTACCCTTGGTTCCGGGAACATCCGAGCCCATCTCCGACATCGCCAAGGCAAAGCAGATCGCCGCCGAGATTGGCTACCCAGTTTTAATCAAAGCCAGCGCTGGCGGGGGTGGGAAAGGCATGCGTATCGTTGAGGATGAGGATTCGTTCGAGGAGCAGATGGAACGGGCGGTCAGCGAAGCGACGTCTGCATTCGGAGACGGCTCGGTTTTCATTGAAAAATACATCACGCGACCGCGCCACATCGAGTTCCAGATCTTCGGCGACAAGCACGGCAACGTGGTCCATCTGTTCGAGCGTGAGTGTTCGATTCAGCGACGACATCAGAAGGTTGTCGAGGAGGCACCGTCTTCTGTACTTACGCCGGAGAAAAGAATGGCCATGGGAATGGCTGCAATCAACGTGGCGAAATCCTGCAACTACTATGGCGCCGGCACGGTCGAATTTATTCTTGACGAGAACCTGGATTTTTATTTCCTGGAGATGAATACCAGGCTTCAGGTGGAGCATCCTGTTACGGAACAAATCACAGGCCTGGATCTCGTGAAATTGCAGATCCGGGTAGCGGATGGCGAACCGATCCCCTTTCAACAATCGGATGTCCGCATCCATGGGCATGCCGTGGAGATCAGGGTGTATGCCGAGGATCCTGCGAACAATTTTCTTCCCGATATCGGTACGCTGAAAACGTATAAGCGCCCGCAGGGGCACGGCATCCGGGTTGACGATGGCTTTGAGCAAGGTATGGATATCCCGTTTTACTATGACCCAATGATCGCCAAGCTCATCAGCCATGCCGAAACACGGAATGAAGCGATCATGAAAATGGTTCGGGCCATCGAGGAGTACGAAATCACCGGGCTGGAAACGACGCTGGGGTTTTGCAAGTTTGTAATGGAGCACGAGGCATTTCGCAGCGGCCACTTCGATACCCGGTTCGTAGAAAAGCATTTCAAGCCACAATACCTTCAAAGGCAATCAGACGAGGAGGCGATGCTTGCCGCGATGATCGCCGTAGCGTCCGACCGACCTGAGGGGCCAGCCGTTTCAATGCGTGCTGAATCGGCAAGCCACTGGAAAAAAAACAGGCTATGACAAAGCAACAATCCTGAACTGAAATAACCATCAATGGCTGAAATTCTTCCCATAAGGGCATGGCGCTACAATCCCGAGCTTTCGAAAAATATCCAGGACCTGACTTCTCCGCTTTTCGATGTTGTGTCCGAAAAGCAGCGCAAGGCCTTATACGAAAATCCATATAACAGTATCCATCTTTCAGTACCCCAGCCCCCCGAGGCCGCTGATAGCGCACGCCGGCGTCTGGATGAGTGGAAACAAAAAGGCGTTATCATACAGGACCGGCTTCCCGGCATTTATGTTTACTATCAGTACTTCACGATGCCAGGTTCATCGAAAGAATTTTGCCGAAAAGGTTTTGTTTGCCACATCAAGGCGTATGACTGGCATGAAAATGTCATCCTGCGTCATGAGAATACGATTCCCAAAGCAGTAAACGACCGAATCGAACTGCTGGAAAAGACAGAGCTCCACGTCAGCCCAACGCATGGGCTATATACCGACTCAGATTTTATTCTTGAACGATACATGGACGAAGCGATCACGTCGCCGATTTTCGAAACGGAGGACTATCAGGGCGTTCGGGATGTATTGGCAGTCATCCATGACGCTGAAGTTGTCAAGCTATTCATCAGCCACCTTCGCGACCGTACCGTTATCCTGGCAGACGGACACCACCGGTATGAAGGTTCCCTGACTTATCGGAAAAAAATGCTTGAAACACATCCAGCGTCGACCGGGGCAGAGGGGTTCAACTTCCACCTGATGTACCTGAGCAACACCGAATCGGACGATCTGCGAATCCTGCCAACACACCGCTTGATCTCCGGACTTCCTTCCCTGGAAGAAGCAGAACTGTTAAAGAAACTCGAAGAGGATTTCATTGTCAAGCCCGTCGATGACAGCGATACACTCAACGAGATCATTGCAGGTAAGCAGTGGGCATTCGGCCTGATGTTCGCTGAAAATGCCTACAAGGTTCGCCTTAAACCGGAAGCCTTTGGCAAGTTGAAATGGCATTTTCCGGAAGAGGTCAAGAAACTTGACCTGACGGTGATGCACTATTTCATCATCGAAAAGGCCCTGGGAATACCTGGCAAGGACCAAAGGCGGTCGGAACTGATCAGCTTTGACCGAAGCTACTCCGACTGTTTGAAGCGTGTAATCAAAGGCGAGGCGCAGATGGCGATCATTACCAATGAGGTTTCCATCGAGGAAATCAAAAAGGTTTGCCGCAGCGGATACACGATGCCGCAGAAATCTACTTATTTTTACCCCAAGGTCATCTGCGGTTTCCTGTTCAGCTCGATCAAAGAAACAGAATTCCGGTTACCGGTGTTTGCACCTTTCTAAGTTTATGAAAACGTTAAACAGGCCGCTCATTCTTGCCTCTACATCCCCGAGGCGACAGTTTCTCATGTCCGAAGCCGGATTCAAGTTTTCAATCGAAAAGCCGGAAACAGATGAGACGTTTCCGCCGGAGATGCCCGTGGACCAGGTTGCAAAATACCTGGCCGCGAAAAAGGCTGAGTCCTTTCGCCCGCGCATCAAAGAGGAGATCATCATTACGGCTGATACCGTCGTAGTGCTTTTCAACCGGATCCTTAACAAGCCCGCCGATCACAAAGAAGCCTGCGAAATGCTCTCCCAACTCTCAGGACGTACGCACCTCGTGATCACAGGTGTGACCATCATCTCGAAGGAAAAGGAAGAGAGTTTTGACGATACCACAGAAGTAACTTTCAAGGTGTTATCCAGGGAAGAAATAGAGTTTTATGTCAACACGTACCGGCCGTTTGATAAAGCTGGCGCATACGGCGCGCAGGACTGGGTTGGTATGGTAGCCATCGAAAAAATAAACGGATCCTACTTCAACGTCATGGGCTTGCCCGTACACAAGGTGTATCAGCATTTGCAGAACTGGTGATGAAAAAAATCTGGCGCATCCTGAAGAAGCACTTCATCTCTGACTTTAACCTCAAACACTATAGCTTTGTCACCCTTCTGCTGATAGGGGGTCTTCTGTTTAACTATAGTTTGGATTTCGAGGACAGCTACCTGGATCGCCTCCGCGGATTCACAAAATTTTTCGCCTACCTGCTGATGTATCTGGTCTTTTATATACTTACAGTGCTCAGTTACTGTTATTGGAGCAAACGAGTCCCGATAATGGGTAATGTCCGGTTCTGGATGTATTCACTTCTTGGACTGGCGCTCCTGGCGCTCGATAGCAGCATGCCATTTCTCTATGGTGTACTCGAAAAAACGATACCGCTCCAGGTACGTTTCTGGTCCTTCAAGGTGGCCACAAACCTGATCAGCTTTTTCACCGTGTTCATACCGATCGTGATTTTCTATTTCATTCACGAACGCGACGAAAAA
>DASPNN010000806.1:0-2731 GCA_035626495.1 Chryseosolibacter sp. | reverse complement strand
GGATCGGCCACCAGGCCAGTAACCCAGTGCTTGCCTTTGACAAAATATTCGACCTTTTCATTGGGGCTCAACACGACACCGCTTGATGCCAGACCGCGCTGAATCGCCGTGCTCCCGGCGGTCCGTTCATATACCGACACTTTACCCGTGTGGACTGCAACTTGAACGCTTTCGGCCATCGGCAAAGCATGGACCGTGAAGCTCGTACCTAAAACTTTCGTCACCACGGATCCGCCATATACATAGAAAGGGCGCTTGATGTCTTTTACGACTTCAAAAAACGCTTCGCCGGAAAGATGAACTTCGCGTTTGTCACCATTCCACGACTTAGCATAAGAAACCTCTGCCTTTGGACGAAGCTCGATGACACTTGCATCCGGAAGTGTGAGCGTCAGAATTCCGGCAGTGGCGTTGCTGAATTTCAACATATCATCACTTGACGAACCCTGCGATGATGATAGCGGTAAAGCCCGGTTACTGAGAAGGAAATATCCCGCAACGATGAAAATCGTCACACCCGCGGCAATCTTCATAGCCAGAAAGCGGTCGGAACGAATGCTTTTGGGACCAGGGGCAGGCAGCGTCTGTCGAATCGCAGACAGAATCCGGTGGTGGGTCTGCGCTTTATCCGTGCCATGGAGCTCAAGACCCTCGTTGGAGATCGAGGCAAACCATTCATCCACTTTATTTATTTCCTCCGGCGAGCAGTTGCCAGCGCGGTACCTTTTCAATAATTCCTGGAATTGTTCTTTAGTCATATCCTTACGGTATGTGTCCTGACTAAAGACGGGCAGCCCTGAAAAAATCCTCAACGGCCAAAGTCAAACTCAAAAAAAAGCTGAAAATAAATTGGTTGGATGGGCGGGTAGGATCAAACCAGAATTAAAACGACTGCCATCAAAAGGTATTCGCGCAAGTAGGCGCGCATGAACTTCAATGATTTCGTGAGATGATATCCCACCGTCTTTTCCGAAAGATTCAGGTGCCGGGCAATTTTATCCGATTTCCACCCATCCAGGCGACTAAGCTTAAAGACTTGTTGTGCTTTGGGTGGCAGGTTTGACAGACCGCGTTCCAGCGCTTGCGACAGGTCGTCGAATTCCACGACATGCTGCGTCGCGGTCGAATTGCGCGCTGCGAATGACTTAAAAAAGTCGACATACCGGTCGGCCACAAGCTGGGAATGGATATGGTCGATTACAGAATTTTTGATGGAAGCAAATAAGTAACTGGCGATTTGCTGGGGCCTGAGCATTTCGCGCTTTTCCCACAGTTTCAGAAAAAGGTCTTGCGTCAGTTCCTCTGCGATGTCTTTCTTGCCGAGCCTTTTGTACGCGATCAGAAACACCTGATACCAGTACGCTTCATAAATTTCCAGAAACGCTTCCTCACTTCCGTGGGCAAGGTCTTTCAAGAGTTGATCTTCATTGGATGAAGTACTTAACATGCGGCATGTTCTTGATAAGAAAGTTAGCACGAAAGGGATTTGAAAACAACAAAGCAACACGAACTCTGGCACGAAGGGTTAAGAAAAAAAAATTTCAACAGCATTTTGAGGAGAAATGCGTTGGCAACCGTCATGTATAGTTCTACGCATCGAACATTCGGTGGGGACTGGAGCGATACGGTGTTTAAACTCATGATGGACACGGCCGACATTACACGACACACGGTCGTGTGTGTGATGTGTGTTTGGATAACACGGGAGGATAAATGTTGAGGTATGGGGGCGCGCCGCGGAAATTTTCATTCAACGCATAGGTATACCGTTGCAGTTCTATTCTGATTAATCCGGCGGCGGCTGTCCCGTGCTCTGCTCCTCACACCATAGCTTTTGTCAATGCAAATCAGCGAAAAAAAAACAGCGCTCTTTGTCGGATCGCCGTTACAGGCGAACGCCCTGGATCAGGATCGCTTCTTTAACAGACTGCTCTTTCAGATGCATGAACTTCTTGCGCTCATCGTCACGCTTGAAATTGTCGAAATCCTGCTGGGTAGGAAAGCTTACCAGGTGAATCTCATAAGGTCGCGCCATTCCGGTTTCGATGAACCCGTCATTGGAGGGCCGAACACGCAACAGAAGAGTCCCGTTATATTTGGCGATTAACGGAATGGCTACATTTTCGAATTGGTGAAAGGCATTTTCCTGTCCTTCCTTAATGTAAATGAGTTGAGTAATGAAGATCATGGCCGGCGTCGACAGTCAGGACGAAATATAACGAAATGGATGTTTATTCTCATTAGGAACCGGTTGAAAGACATTTGCGAATGTGTCGTGATGCGAAAGCTTTCCCTGTGATGCTACCGCTATAAGTGAAATGTGTGGCCGGAGGTGTCGCGCCAACTCTTAATGTCACGTTACATCGATGCCAGAAATGTAGGCCGGCCTGGACTTAAACACGTCAATCTCCACGGCCGAAAATTTGTAAAATTTGCAAATTACGTGGCCGCGAACCTCTTTGTTTATTTTGTCGATGAGTCCGAGATTCAACGAACGCAAAAAACAATAGAGGCTGGAATCCGCGTCGGCGATCATGATGGCCGAGTGCACGGCATAGCGATGTAGCAGGTTTTCGAAAAAACCCTCGATCACATTTTCAAAACCGGGCAAAACAAAAATGCCATCGAGTGCAAGAAATTCATAGGTTCTCTTGACGAGCCGGTTCAGATAAGGGAGTGCGCCAAACGTCCGGAGCATCAAATTTCCCTTGAACCCCGGCAATGAATTTAT
>DASPNN010000805.1:0-3801 GCA_035626495.1 Chryseosolibacter sp. | reverse complement strand
GAGGACGTTGTTCATACCGCGGTCGAAGGGCAGGGAAAAATCGAACACGCCGCGTGAGATCTGCACCTGATTGGCTACCTGGAAATACTGTTTCTCATTGTACGTGTCGGTCGTTTGTGCCGGCAATGCATTATAAGCCATCCGTTCGAGCGCGTCCATGAAAGGGACCTCCCCTGTGACGGAGATGATCTTCTCCAGTGAAAACATCGACTCGACAATAGCACACAGTTCGATGCCCTGGGTCGGGTCATTTCCATGCAGGTCTTCGTCACCGGAAAAAATACCCATAGGCAGGCCGTGGAGCAGCATCAGGTCACTCCAGCCTGTTCGTATCGCATCGAGATATTTTTCGTCGTGGGTCCGCCGGTAATTTACGACCGGGGATTTCAGTGCCATGCCGATGTTCACGGCATGGCGTCTCATCCAATGCTCGTCGGTCTGGTTCGAGGCGGCCCACATGACCCAGTCGCGGTTACCGAGCCAATCGCTCCACGGATAAGACTGCGATTCAATCAAGGATGCCAGCTCAATCAAGGATGGGTCACCGTTGATCCCGTACAGCCACTGCGCCATCATCACGTTGTCCGCGCCACGAGAGGTCGCCCATTCGGTCCATTTTCCAACCGGGCAATTTTTTAAAGCACTTAGCTGATATTGAAAATATTTCGTCATAAACGGGATGACCCGCTTGTCGCCTGTGACTTCGTAAAATTGCTGCAGCACTTTCAACATGATCATCTTCGGCCACCAGTCCTCCCCATTGGCACAGGTCTCCGGGGTGATGACCGCGCCGTTTTCGCGTTCCGCTTTAGTGATCGGTCCAAAATATCCGGACGGGCGCTGGTGGTCGAGTGTCCAGTTGATGTAACGCATTACTTTTTCCTTGAGGCCCTTGTCATCGAGCAGGAATGCCAAAGGCACAGCGCCATCAAGCCAGTATGGGGTTTCCTCCCAGCCATCGCCTTTTCCTCCCAGCCACCCGTTGTCGCTGGCGAGCTTGGCGTGAATCTCGTCGAGGTGACCGGTGGAACCATTTCGCATGATTTCAAGCTGGTCCAACAGCCAACCTTGTGGCCTGACAGATCCGACGGGCAACTCGCCGTACTTTGGGCCAACGAGTTTGCTCTGTCCTCCGGCGGGTTCAGCGGCGAAGAGTACGGCAGCCACAATGAGCAATTTTCTCATACGACGCATTGGATCAGTGAACACGGAGAAACATTGCGGTTAATTCATCTTCACCAAAGACTTGTTATACAATCGCTGGTGCAATTGCCTGAGGACGGCCTCCGGCATTTTCATGACCTGCCGATCGTAGGTCATGAGACCGTTGACTTCGATCTCCACGTCGGTCGTCTGGGTATAGACGACTGCCGACAAACCTTTTTCAATTAAAGACGGAAACCGCTCGATGAACGACTGATATTTTTTCAAAAGGTCTTCGTTGGTTTGGAAACTCTGATATCCCCAGTTATTCTTTGCCTGCCATGTGTGGTTTTCGACGGGAAGTCCCAGCCCGCCGTATTCTCCAAGCGCGAGGATCTGCTTCGATCCGAACAGCTCCGGGCTCGGCATACACGGGTCGGGGTAGTTGTGAAGATCCAGGATGTGGCCGACGTATTCGAAGTTTCCACCACTTGCCTCATTGACCAACCGGGAGGGATCGTAAGACTTTGTCCATTCAACGATGTCTTTTGTTTTGAACTGACCCCAGGCCTCATTGAATGGTACCCAAACGACGATGCTGGGAAAGTGATATGTCGCATCCATGATCGCCTTCCATTCCTTGCGGAAAATGGCTTCGGATTCAGGTGTTCGTTCCTTGTCTGTCGCCAGCCCAATTGTGCCTACGCGCGAATCCCAGCGATTGCCCATATCTCCGCTGGGCATATCCTGCCACACGAGCATACCCAGCCGGTCGCAATGGTAATACCAACGGGCTGGTTCGACCTTCACATGCTTGCGGATCATATTGAACCCCATCTCCTTGGTCTTCTCGATATCAAACTTCAAAGCGTCGTCTGAAGGAGCGGTGTAAAGGCCGTCGGGCCACCATCCCTGATCCAGCGGACCATACTGAAACACAAATTCATTATTCAGAAGCATTCGTTGTATGCCGCTTGCGTCGGGGGCCATCGAAATTTTTCGCATGCCGAAATAGCTTTTGACCTCGTCTACGACTTTCCCTTTCCGGAGAAGTACGACCCGTAAGTCATACAGGAAAGGATTTTCAGGTGACCACCGTTTTGCGTTCGGAATGTTCAAGACCACCTGACCCGGGTCACCTTCCTGCTGTGCGACAAGGTTTTCTCCGTCCCAGGCGAATGCCTTTACCCGATCCCCTTGCTGGAGCTTGGCAGCCGACACTTTGACCGCTAAGCTTCCCCGATCTATATCCGGTGTCGGGCGGATCGACGTGATGTACGTTTTGGGTACAGCTTCTACCCAGACGGTTTGCCAGATACCCGTGACGGGTGTGTACCAGATGCTGTTGGGGTTCTTAACCTGTTTGCCCCTCGGTTGCGGTCCATCGTCCGAGGGGTCCCACACACTGACAATGATTTCCTGCGGGCCGGACCGTGTCAACAAGCCGGTGATGTCGAACCAAAACGGATCATACCCCCCTTCATGTGATCCCACCTTCACCCCGTTTACAAAGACATCGCACATCCAGTCGACGG
The DNA here is from genome assembly GCA_035626495.1 of Chryseosolibacter sp. Classification (GTDB taxonomy): domain Bacteria; phylum Bacteroidota; class Bacteroidia; order Cytophagales; family Cyclobacteriaceae; genus Chryseosolibacter. The sequence continues at coordinate 1,123 of DASPNN010000805.1, read as the reverse complement.
CTCCGAAATGAAGCAAGGCATTTTTGTTTTTGAAATTTGCGGGCAATGTGAAAGTTCGCCGGTACCATAGATGTTTTTCCTTGCCAACAGTTTTTGCAACTCCCGACAATGACGATTCTGCCGCGAATGGAACCAGGATTTTTCCCTGGTAAGACTCAGGGTTGGCGGCTTCCAGAGGCGTTATCGCATAATCCCAGAGCCCGTTAAGGTTTATCCATGTGTCGCGGACCATTTGTGGCCGTGGATACTCTGACAAAACTGTTTGTGGATTCACCAGTGACGACCAGGGGGTCTTGAGTTTTCCTTCTACGATTTTCCATTCCTGGGCGAAGGCGACAGACGTAACCCACAGAAACAGGCAAGCGGTGTACAATCTTTTCATGGGTGGTTGATGTTTTAAATTCGGTATTATTTGTCTCTGAGAAAAAAGCGATCGAAGGTGGCATGCTGGCCCGGTTCTCCCTTCGAGATCAAGCCGACGCGTACGGCCCGGTCCCACGGCGGAAGAAAGAATGCGTCGACCGGTGTGCTATTGACGGTAAAATATTTTTTATTGTCTGTGCTGCAAAGGAAAGTAACATCTTTTGGTCCTTTGAAGCGGACCTTCAGCTGGACAGAGGCCGCAGGCTTAATGGCTTTTTCGGCGATGATTGTGAGTTTTCCGGCTTCGAGCTTCCAAACGCGAACAAGGCTGTTGCCGACCGATGCGCCGACAATGTTTTGATCGTCGCCGATCAGCGCGATACCGGACTCGGCCGTGGAGTGTAAAGTGAAGATGCTGGTACCTGCTTCGTAGTCTGCCGTGTAAGTTTTGCGCGCAAGTATCGCCCCGGCATTGCCCGGCTGGGCATGAAGTATCAGGGCGCCGTTGTCAAGCTCCGCCTTTGCCGGACTAAACACGGGCCACTGCCATTCGAGCGACAAAGTGTCGGCAGAAAAATTGTCATCAACGATGGCAATAGGGGCGCCGTTGACGAGGTCCTCAGGCTTTTCGACAAACTCGATCCACCCGTCGCCGGTGAAACGGAACTCGGCCAGGACCCCTTGCCGGCCGGCGTATACATCACCCTCCGGATGATAAGCGTGAAAAAGCAAGTAATACTTGCCGTTCATTTCCACCGGT
>DASPNN010000804.1:0-9880 GCA_035626495.1 Chryseosolibacter sp. | reverse complement strand
ATCGTCTACATACCTCGGTGAAGGCTGGTCGAGCCTCACCGTCGAACAGGAAAATGAAATACTTATCAGACATCACCTAACGATGACGACAGGTCTCGATGACAACGTTCAAAACCCGGATTGTACTGACAAAGCCTGTCTGCTGTATAGAGCTGCCCCCGGGTCATATTGGGCTTATCATAACGGACCGTACACGATACTTGATAAAGCTATCAGCAATGCCACCGGCAAAAACCTGAATGAATATGTAGAGCAAAAAGTAAAATCCAAGACCGGGATGGATGGTCAGTATATCAAGACAGGGGATAACAACGTATTTTACAGCACAGCGCGGTCAATGGCCCGTTTTGGTTTATTGCTTTTGAATAAAGGTATGTGGGATAATGAACAAGTGATTCCAGAACATTATTTTGGGCTTATGACGACTTCATCGCAACAGATAAACCCGTCATATGGGTATCTCACGTGGTTAAATGGTAAGTCATCTTACATGATACCCAAAACGCAAGCAGTCTTTACTGGATTTGTTTCACCAAACGCGCCTGCGGACCTTTTTGCTGCAATGGGTAAGAATGGCCAGCTCATTAATGTCGTTCCGTCTTTAAACATTGTAGTAATTAGGATGGGCGATGCTCCCGGCACCAGTCTGGTTCCATACACATTTCAGGACGACCTCTGGGCCAAATTGTCCCCGATTATTGATGACTAAGGGTGTTCTTATTGCACATAATTAGCGTTCGCGACATTTCTAAATGAAAGAGGGCCAGCAACTCGAAAATATTGATGCCTGAAACATCAGCGCTTTTATTTAGAGGTAAGCTGAATGTAGTCGTCCCCCTTCCATTACGGAAAACCTCCAATATGGGCAAGATTTGGTGGTTGAAGATCTGTACATAGATTCATGGTATTGCTGGCTAGCAATAGCCAGTCTGTTTCTTAAAGCTTGCCTCAGCAGGTAGCAATTCTTGCAGCGTCCAGAGATAACTCCGCACTAAGCGATAACGAAAGACGTTATCTTTCAGTAAAATCCTCTACAATGATTCGTCTAATAATTCTTCCCTTCCTGTTAATTCTGACCGCTGGGATCAACGGCCAATGCCAGCATGATAAAGAGATTGTTTTGACAGGCGTCGTGATAGATTCACAAACAATGGAGCCTCTGGTGGGCGCGTCTGTACGCATTTCAAGCACTACTGTTGGCGCGCAATCGGATGTGTCAGGACGCTTTCGATTGAACATTCCTGTGAAAAATCTGAAGGATTCCTTGATCGTCACCTTCGTTGGTTATAGAAAGTTTGTTGAGTGTGTTTTCAAGTTGACAGACAAAACATCCCTGGAGGTCAACTTGATCAGCGAACCTACAAAGCTAAAGGAAGTGGTGGTGCGTAGTGACTTTTGGCGCAAACAGTATTCTCCTGATGAACTCAAAGAAGACTACACAAAGTTTTTCACTATTATGGAAAAGGTCCATACTGGCCTGTTTGACTATTTGCCTGAAAAAGAGTGGCAGACACTAAAAGATAGCTCGATCGGGCTGTTCAACCATCCTATGTCTCACCATGAATTTTATCGTCTGATTGCTTTGCATGTCGCGAAAGTCAGGAACATGCATACTGCGCATGGTGTGACTGATTGGTGGTATCGGCAAAAACAAAATATTTTTCCTTTCAACGTTCGGTATTTCGGTGACAGGCTTTATGTAGCTGAGGCACTTGTTAAGGAGCTGGATTTTCCTAAAGGATCCGAGATCATCCGTATCAACGGAAGGACACCGGCTGAGATTCGCGATATGATCTGGCCATTTATTCCCGCTGACGGAATCAATGAAACCGGTAAGATGGCCTCGTTGAATGATTATTTCCCTTGGTATTTCGCTCTGTTCGTGGAAGAGGCGACGGAGTACGACATAGAATTGAAAAAGCCAGGTGGTGAAAAAGTGTCAATCACAACCCAAGGACTGCGTGATTCCTTCGGTCATTTTTCATTTCAACAGGTATGGAAGCGGAAAAAAACAGCGCTTGAGCTGGCAATAGATGAAAGGTTGAAAACAGCCTATTTGCGAATAGAAGACTCTCGTGTTTTCAAAGACTCCATTCGAAACTATTTTCACAGAATAGTAGATGCGAAAGTAGAGGACCTGATCATCGACCTGCGAGGTTCTGGGGGAATCCGGGAAGAAGAACAAGTTGCCGAACTGTACTCCTACCTTATAAGAAAGCCATCGAAAATTTATGAGTCAATACAAGTTAAATCCAATGACTATGCGGTATTTGACAGGCATTTCACTTTTAAACCCTATGGGAAATCGCTGAAGCATATCAAGGAAGCTTACTTTGACAAACTCGTTGATTCAGGCAATGGATACTTTCTCTGGAACGAAGAATCTTACCTTGGCTCGATTGAACCTGCTGAAATATCATTCACAGGAAGAGTGTATATTCTAACCGATGGAAGAAACTATTCAGCGAGTACGGACTTTACATCGATCGCGTCGCAACTTGACAACGTATCGACTGTAGGTGAGGAAACAGGAGGGAACTACCGAGCTTACATCAGTGGTGCAATGTTTGGGCTGGTTCTTCCCAATAGCAAAATCGGTGTGAAGATTCCCACGTGGCGATCCATACTTGCGATCGACGAGGATCCAACAAAGCATGGGCGTGGCGTGATTCCGGATTATCCGGTTACAATTTCTTTGGATGATTTCATTCAGGGTAAAGACGCAGTGAAAGAATTCGCGTTTCACCTTCTTTCAGACAGGAGATAAACGCTCTGCTTTGTCACCAACAGGAGAGATCGTGTTCGATCGAATTTTTGTTGGCTAGCTGCCATCGATAAGACGCGGGTGACGAAGTCGACCGTCACTTAAGATGGCTTCCAGCTCGACATCTTCAATTGCTGGTTAGTAAGTTCGATTAAAAAAAGCGTCAACCTGATGGTTGACGCTTTTGACCAGCCTTGAGCGAAAAACTTGTTCACCATCAAACCCAATTGATGAAATCGAACAGCCCGGCCAGCCTTTGAATTTGTTCCTTTTAAAAAAGCGTCAAACTACGCTTCCGGCCTGCCGGGGAAAGGAATACCCCTTCACCAAACCCCACCTGATGAATATTGAGAGCTGGTAAGGCAGACTTTACATTCGTCAATCTAGCTTGATCAGTTTGCTGACAGATGTCGTTCCTGCGCCAGAGGCTTTTAGCAAATAGAATCCAGACTTAAGAGTCCGTACATCATACTGAAACTCGTGACTGCCCACGACTAAGTCTCCTTCGTAGATATTGACTTTTTTACCAGACAGGTCTAGCAATGAAACTTCTGTGCGACCTGGTTTTGACACTTCAACTTTTACCGTTGTTATGTCTCGTACCGGGTTCGGGTAGCACAGAATTTGTATTGTTTCAGGAGTCACATCATCTTCAGTGGTTTCAGGAGTTGATGTAATCATTCGTCCACCTCCGCCGGCAGAGAATGTTATATGATTAAGATTAAAGTTTCCAGCTTCAAAGAATAGCCTCAGAACTTTTTGACCAGAGGAAATGCTGGTTGAAGTAAAGCTGACAGTTTGCCACGTTTGCCATCCACCGGTATTTGGTATATTGACTGTGCCCACACTCGCGCCATTTATTTCCACGCGCACTCTGCCGCCTGCTTGTGTCGTGGCAACACGCAGAGCAACGGAATAGGTACTGGACGACCCAACGTTGATGGTATATTCCAGCCATTCGTTGGTGTTGATTCCACCCACGTCATAACCTCCTCCGGTATCAGAACAAGCTTCCAGGTCTACATCATTACTCCGATAAACACCTCCTGAGTTGCCGGTTGTCAAGTCGTAATACGCAACTGATTGACCTCCGTTGTCATAGTTCTCTGCTTCGATTTTTCCAGGGACGGCCCAGGCGGTACCGCCATAGGGAGTTTGTCCGCCCCCGCCGCCTGTTGAAAAGTTTAAGTAGTTAATATTGAAGCCGCCAGCGTCAGCATAGAGGCGCATAACCTTCTGCCCGCTTCCGATTGAGGTTGTGGTGATGCTAACGGTTTGCCAGGTTTGCCAGCCTCCGGTATTAGGTACCGTGACAGAGCCGCTTACGTTCACTCCGTCCATCTCAACATGCAACCTTCCGCCTGCCGCGGCCGCCGCGACCCGAGCCTGCAATGTATATGTGCCACTCGTATTAACGTTTACTGTATATTCAAGCCATTCTCCGGTGGCTATGTAACCCACGTTGTATCCGCCACCAGTGTCTGTCGTTCCTTCAATATCAACTCCATCATTTCTGTAGACACCACCCGAGTTTCCCGCGGTATTATCATTGTAGGCTACGCCTTGGCCGCCGTTGTCGTAGTTTTCGCTCTCAACCTTACCTGGAATGCTCCAGGCAGATCCACCGTAAGGTGACTGTGTTGGCGGCGGAGGAGGAGGAGTACCTGAACTGTGATATACCGCAGCCAGATCATGTCCCGAAGAATTGACTGAGGAATTGTATGAGTCAAGTGACCAGGTTTGGCCGGTACTGATGTTTGCGATGTATAGATCATAACCTCCTTTTCCTCCAGGCCTGGTACTGGAAAACAGCACATATTGGCTACCGACCGGATAAGCGTCGGAATAATTCGCGTCGCTCGTGTTGAATGGCAATAGCGTGGCGCTACCACTATAAGGTTTTAAATAAATCTGGTCATTCAGGTTGGTTGAATTTCTCCATGCAGTGTAGAAGAATGAACTATTGTCACGCGTTATGGGGAAATATTCCTGAACGTTGGGCTGAGCAACCAATGCCTGAGCTCCCGTACCATTTGTATTAATGCGCCAAATGTCTGACCCTGCACCCACTCCCGGGGCGTAGAGAATTGAGCCTCCATCTGCGGTATAGAAAGGCATTGATTCCTCAATGCTGGGAGTGTTGGTGACGTTGTTAATAATAGTTCCATTCAGTTGCATTTGCCAGAGGTCATTATCTCGTTTGAAAACGATCTTCTGGCCATCCGGTGAAAACTTTGGATCTTCATCGCGACCACCACCATTGGTGAGGTTGATCGGTTGTGCCGTGCCAACGGTCCAAATAAAAATATCCCAGTTTCTTGGCTCTCCGGCTACATCTCCCATAAACACCAGCTTGGTGCCATCCGGGGACCAGTGTGCATTCATTTCGTGATCAATGTTCCATCCTGCGCTTATGTTCGTTCGCGAACCGGTTGAAAGGTCAAGAACGTATATCCTGGAGTCCCACGCGTTATAGTCGGAATACGTGTGGTAAACAATTTTGCCTGTAAGTGATGGTTGGGCAAAAACGCATTGCATCACGGTTGTCAAAAAGGCCAACAAGCCGAAGCCAAAAAGTTTTCTCATAAAAGTTTGTTTAGGTGAACATATGATCTGGAATAGCTATAGGATTCACTCGACCAGGGTTGGCCCAAGAAGGTCAATGCCACTTTTGCTTATTACTGTCGAAACCGCGCCCGTTGATTTATTACCGATATAAATGCCGTATGGACCAGACCTTGTCGAGACAAAGGCAAGATCATCTTCGTTTATTTTAGATGAATAAGGGTCGGCATCACTAATCAGGCTACATGCACTAACGGGAATGACTGTTGCCTGGCTCCCGGGATTTGACGTGCTTAATGCCGACGCTGGAATCTGGTAAAGGTCATCATCGCAGGATGCGACCGGCTGGGACGCAAAAATCAGATTACCGTTTGCCGAGAATGTGGGATACCAATCAGCATACGAATTATTTGTGATTCGCTTAAGATTGCTGCCATCAGTGTTTATTAAATAAATTTCATCACCTTCTGGCCCCTGTGAGTTGGCTCTTAGTACAAAGGCGATTTTGCTTCCATCGGGTGAAAAACAGGGCGCCCAGGCTTCCGCATTTGAATTGTTTGTCAGCTTGGTAACGACACCCGTGGCGACATCGATCAGGCATATATCGTACGCTCTGTTGTTACCATACTGGGCAGCGGCAAATTGATTTGTCTTAAAGACAACCTTCCGCCCATCCGGAGAGAATTTGCAATCTTCATCACGATACCTGCCGCCATATAATGTTCGTTTGTTGGTTATACCATTGCTCGTCAAATCAGCTATATAAATATTCCAGTTGTTCTTTGCGGAATTAGCAAATACGATTTTGCTTCCATCCGCAGATACATCCAGGTTGCCGTTTTTCCCGTCGGTTGTAAGTTGCGTATCACCGGTTCCATCAGCGTTAATTCTAAAAAGGTTTCCTGGATACCCCGCGAGGTAATAAACCTTTCGGGTGGCAGATGCCGCATTCGTTGTTTGATCGGCGTTAGAATTTGATGCTGTTTTTTGCGTTGTTTTATCAACCGCTTCCGGCGTCACGACTTCAAATTCCTGACAACCGAAAAGAATTAGCGGGACGATGGCCCATTTAAAGTTTTGATTCATACATTTTGGATTTAGTTGGCGCCTTAGATTAAGATTCATTTGCAATTTCAGGAGAATAGAACATGCAAGTCAATAGTAACTATTTGACTGTTAGTTTGTTGCGGGATTTACCAGGAAGGAAAATATCAATCAACAAATGCGCAGGCTCAAAGCTTTTTCCGCTTAAGAATAGTCAGAAACGGTTCAACCAGGATGGGTTCTTTAATGAGCCGGTAAGGAAAATATCAATGAAAAAAAATGAAAATATTCAGAGACGGACCGAATTTTCCATTGACTCTTAATAAAGAGCAAAATTTAACGGCGTGTCGTAGTACCGTAAGGTTACCGTATCCTATTGAATGACATCGAATGGTGGATTGTCCCATTATGTTCGAGGTAACGTTTTGATTTGCCTTATCACCCCGTGCTCATCGGTATCGAGCATTATAAGGTCATCCCATGCAAGGTTTTTTTTGCGCGTTTTTTTCTGAGAAGCCAGCTGTTTGATCTTCCGCTTGAACGTCATGCACGTCTTGCTGCTGATAGCCGCAATCTGGGCAAGATCCTCAGCTGTAATATTAGGCTTGGAATGGATCAGAAAAAGTAAGTAGAAACCCTTAAGCACTGAAAACTTAACACTGTGAAAAATTGTAAACGCAGTAGCCGATTCAATATACCTGCATTTGGAACACCTGCGGGTATAAGGATTCTTCCATATCGCAAAAGTATCGTTCTTGCATTTTTTACAAACAAAACCCTTCTTCCATTTGAGCAGGGCCAAATGGTTCAGGCAGGAGTTGTCGTCCGGAAAAATCAGTTTGAATTCCTCAAAACTTAATTGCTTCTGCATGACGCGGGCTCGCGTGATATCCTCTACGTTACTTTCCAACTTCTGATTATCAGCTTTGAGCAACTCATTCATCCGTTCAATTTCAAGGGACTTCATCCTGATATCTTGAGTCCGTTCTCTCACCTGCATCTCAAGAATCTTATTGCGCGTTTTTATCATTCTTGTTTTCACCTTGTAAAACAGGATTACGGCAGAAACAGAGAGTATCAGCATACCCAGTGTGAACCACCACGTGCGCCAAAACGGAGGTGTGACAACGAGTTGGAGCCTGGCTTCTTTAACTGACCAATCGCCGTGGCTATTCACTCCGCGAACCCGAAAGGTATAGTCACCAGGATCAAGGTTGGTATACGTTACAGTATTGGTACCTATTGTATGCCATGCGTTGTCAAAACCTTCTAACATGTATTGATAGCGTTTTCTGTCGTATGGAAGTTTATGCAACGACGCGAACTCAAAAGATATAACAGATTGCTTGTATGAAATTGTGATGCTGTTTGTATGCGTTATAGAAGATGTTAGCGGCGATTCCACCGTTGCCCTGTCAGCAACCGGAACAGGTTTATTGAAGATCAATAAATTCGTAAGAACCGTTGCAGGCTCATAGGATTTGGAAACTACATTTTCCGGAACGAATTCATTGAATCCATTTTTACCGCCAAAATAGAATTCGCCACTTCGGCTTTTCGTATAAGCGTTTTCCTTGAATTCATTGTCTTGAAGTCCATCGAATACGCTAAAATTTTGAAACGTGTTGTCTTGAGGATCAAATTTTGAAAGACCGTTGTTAGTTGAGATCCACAAGTTTCCCTTTTTATCTTCCAGCAAACCCAGGATCACATCATTGGGTAGTCCATCTTTCGTAAAATACGATTTGAACGATTTGGTTTTTTTATTGAATCGGTTGAGTCCGGAATTTGTTCCCAACCACAAAAAACCGCGGCTATCCTGAAGAATGCATCCCACGCTGTTATTACTCAAACTATTAACGGAGTCGATATGTTTGTAAGAGGAGAAGCTTTCAGTTTCCCGATCGAACAAGTTCAAGCCACCCTCGTCAGTGCCAACCCAAATATCACCATCCCGGTCCTGGTACACCGACAGAATTTTATCGCTGCTTATACTTCCTTTGCGTTGATTGTGTCTATAATGTTCGAATGTATTGGATGTTGGTTCAAATACATTTAAACCTGCATCGTACGTACCGATCCAAAGGTGTTTTTTATCATCCTCCATGATGGTCCAGATATTATTACTGCTCAAACCAGATGCTTGGGCATGTCTATGGCGAAGGTGTCTCCAAGTCTCCTTCGTGGGATTAAAAATAGTTATACCGTCGCCCCACGTTCCAATCCAAATATTTCCATCGCTTCCTTCACACAATGCCCTTATATAATTGCCAGCAATTGACGATTTATTACCGGGAGAGTGACGATATGTAACAAATGTATTCGAGCGCTTATCAAGACGATTCAAACCGCCGCCATCGGTTCCAATCCACACATTCGAGCGAGAGTCGGCCAGTAATGAGATTACCTTGTTATCACTCAGGCTTTTAGAATCAGAGTTGTGACGATAGTGAATAAACTTCTCAGCGTCCTTGTTTAATACACTGATACCACCATTAAGTGTACAAAACCATAAATTATCGTACTCGTCTGTGCCTATCCCATTGATTGTATTGCCGCTAATGCTGAACAGATCAGCTTCATCGTATAGAAACTGGTTTGCAACTCTTGTTTTTGGATCATACAAATACACACCCTCGTTTTCGGATCCTATCCACAGATTGCCTTTGCTATCCTCTTTTATACATAACAAGTGTTTTGCAAGAGATTGTCCTTCGGCTTTTATTGATTTGAAAGAATGAGATGTTTGATCAAATAAATTCAAGCCTCCACCATAAGTTGTAATCCAGAGGTTTTTGTTTGCGTCCTCATATACATCCGTTATGATGCTGCGGGGACTTGATCCAGCATCGGTATTCAAATACCGCGCAAATGTTTTATTTCGCGGGTCAAGTTTGTTTAAACCGTTGTTTGTTCCGATCCAGATGTTGTGATTACGATCTTCATAAATAGCTCTTACTGTGTTATTACTCAATGTGGACGTATCAGAGTACTCCGAACGAAAATGCGTGAATTCATTTTTTGCAATATCGAGTTTGTCAAGGCCGGCATTGTCTGTGCCTATCCAAATGTTTCCATTACTATCCTTGAACACACGGTTGATAAAATCACTCGCAATAGTCTTCTTATCATTTCTGTTGTGCCTGAATTGAAAAAAAGATTCTCTCCGGGGATCAAACATATTCAATCCGCCGCCCCAGGTACCGATCCACAGACGTCCGTCATTGTCCTCAACGATTGACTTGATGAAATTATGACTGAGACTGTGCTTATCACCTGCCCTGCTTCGATAAGTGATGAATTTATTGAAATCATAACGGCACAATCCGTCCTTTGTCCCAAACCACAGAAATTTTGTTTTGTCTTGAATCATGCAAAGAACGGTGCCGTGAGGAAGCCCTTTCTCGGTGTCGATCTTTTCGAACTTTGTATACTTATTTTGCGAAATGACGCTGAAACAAATCAGAATAAAGAATAACAGAAAAAAGGCGCTCGCTACTTTCATAC
>DASPNN010000803.1:0-7899 GCA_035626495.1 Chryseosolibacter sp. | reverse complement strand
GGATGCGCGAGCAATCGATTGGGCAGTCGCGGCCGGGGCTGACGTTATCAGCTGTTCGTGGGGCGTTGCGCAGGATTCCGCGGGTGTTGTCGCCGCAGCCATCAACCGGGCAGTCACCAATGGAAGGAATGGAAAAGGCTGTATTTTGGTGTTTGGTACCGGCAATGACAATCAAACAACCATCATCCCGGGATTTGCCAACATCATTTCCGTGGGTGCGAGCGCCGAAGACGACTCCGAGCTGCCATCTTCCAATCCGGGCGAAGACCTTTTGGCCCCGGGCATCAACATATTCACAACGGACTTGCTAGGGGCGGCTGGAAGATCCAGCACGGACTACTACGCAGCCTTCGACAAAACTTCCGCTGCGACGCCGCACGTGGCAGGCGTCGCCGCACTCATGTTATCGGTAAACCCCAATCTTACGGTCACTCAGGTAGAGGCTATGCTCATACAAACCGCCGACCAAGTTTCGGCTGTCAACATTCGCGTCAATGCGCTCAAGGCCGTCCAGGCCGCCTGTGAATCGCTCAAGACGACCATGGTCATCGCAACCCCCGAATCTAAAACAGTCTGTAGCTCCACTCCCTTTTTTATCGCTGGCCCGGTCGGCAGCAAGCTGCCTTGCGGATATTCTATTAAATGGTCTGTTTCGCCGGAGAACCTGCTGACGGCGTCGACCTACACAGGCGATTTTTTTACACCGTACCCCGTGAGCTCTTCAGTTTCAGGTATGGCTACCATAATGGCTGAGATCACGAGTAAAAATTGCATCTGGACACTCCAGACAAATGTCCACGTCGGCAAGCCAGCTTTTGCCGGCCAGCTTTCACCCGGTGGCGCTTTGGTTTCCTCACCTTCGGAAAACCAGCTCTGCCCGGGCACAACGTACAAAGCTGTCATGACCACTTCCGGTCCGGCGCCGATCACCTGGACCAAGCTCTCCGGCGCATCGTCACCGAATTTTTATTGGGTATCCAATACGAACGACCTTTCCCTGCGATTTGCCTCAAAGAATCTGTCAGCCACTTTCAGAGCCAGCTCGTCAAATAGCTGCGGAACAACTTCACGTGAGTATATTTTTAGATCAATCGATTGTGGGGGCCAGTGCAGCTCATCCTTTCAAGTGACACCAGGATCCAGGGGACGGCGTAAGATCGAGGTTTCGGTGGTCGAACCCTGCTCCTCGTCCTTTGCCGCTGACAACGGCATGGCCAGCGCCTACGGCAGTCCGAACAAGGACCTCGCCATCACAAATACCATTCGGTCCGTTGTCGTCACGGACCAGATGGGGATTGTAATGCATACCGAGAATTTCGACGACGGCCGAACCTCCGTGACGATAGATGCGGCCTCGATACCGCGCGGGGTATACATCGTGAGAGTCGACGGACGCGAGAGCAGCGAGACACACCGGGTCTTCATCGAATAAATCTGGTTCCAAATAATTTGATAAAACCCCGGTGAAGACCGGTTTTTTTTATAATGCGCACTTCGACAGTTCGGGTGCTGAAACATTACCGGAACGCGTTACTCTACACCAACCTTTACTTAGCGAGCCGCCGGATCTGGAACTGACCCGCATTAACACTCCGGGCGGTAACCTTTTGCTCATACACCAGTAACATTATGGCAAACCTTCCACCCATGAGAAAATACCGCTATTTGCTCGTCATGCTGTATGCGTCAGCAGCGATGGCCCAGCCGCCGACCGATAAGATCGACAAACTGATGCAGCAATTCCATCAATACGATCAATTCGATGGAGTTATTCTTGTCGCTGAAAGCGGGAAAGTCCTGTATCGAAGGGCGTATGGCATTGCCGATCGTGAATGGTCGATAAACAACACCGTCGATACAAAATTCGAAATCGCCTCGATCACAAAGACGTTCACTGCGTTAATGATCATGCAACTGTATGAAGCAGGGAAAATCGACCTCGATGAGAAAATGATCCGCTATCTCAATGACTATCCGTCAGAAACCGGCGCCAAGATCACTGTCCGGCAACTGCTGATGCACAGATCCGGCCTCCAAGTTGATATTGCCGACTTCCCCCCAAGCGGCAACAACTTTCCGGATATCGCGGCGAAGATCAATGAAGAATTCTTAAGCCTGAAAGAACAGGTCGACCTGATCGCAAGGCGGCCGCTGCTCTTTGAACCTGGAACACGATTCAGTTACAGCAGCGATGGCTACTCGGTGCTGGGTCGGATAATCGAAGTTGTTACCGCCATGTCATACGAGCACGCGCTCGATTCCTTAATGATCAAACCTCTCGGCTTGAAAAACACAGGATATAAAAACCATTATGCGATCATCGGCAAGCGCGCCACCGGGTACAAAGAAAAGTATGACGGGTATGAAAAAGGAAGGCAATTTGGTATTGCGCCGTCCGGTGGAATGTATTCGACGGTGGACGACCTTTTCACCTGGGAACAGGCTCTGTATACCGACAAACTGATCTCTCAAAAGTCCAAAGACATCATCTTCAGAAAAACATCCGGGATCACCAATTATGGATGGAAGGTGAATGAAAATTTCTTCGGTACCACTGCTGCGGATAGTGTTAAGGTTGTAAAATGCACCGGTGCTTTGCCGGGATTCAACGCGCTGGTCGTAAGATTTCCGCGGGATCATAAAACGATCATCATTTTGGAGAATGTTCGCAGGATCACGTACCGCCATGACGAGATCGCTCAGTCCGTTGCCAATATTTTATATAACAAGCAAACGACCAGTCCAAAAAAATCCCTCGCAAGGGCGATGCTGTCGGCCTCCCAGGAATCCGGAACCGACGGTGCAATGAAATTATTCCGTGCGTTCAAGGATAATTCTGCCGCGTACTACTTAAGCGAAGCAGAAATGAATTCGATCGGGTATTACCTGCTGTACACCCTCGGGAATATAAACGCTGCCATTGAATTTTTTAAAGTCAACACGGTTCAATTCCCCCAATCCAGCAACGTATACGACAGTCTCGGCGAGGCTTACATGGTTCTCGGTGACAAAGAAAACGCGATGATCAATTACACAAAGTCGCTGGAACTGAATCCGAACAACACCAATGCCGTTGAAATGATCAGGAAGCTTAAGGAGTAGCGTCACAGCCCGAAATTTGCCACGATCACGGGTTAACGAATTCGCTCGGTCACTCGCCACAAAGACCCAAGGACGCTAAGGGCCGTGAAGATTTTTCGTCTGGCCGCTGCCGACGGTTCAGTGATCAGGAAGCTTAAGCAGTAATGGCGCCGCGATCCCCGGCCGTTTGACCTCCCCGAAAGGCTCAGTTCATCAAGTATCTCCTACCCTTCATCACGTGCGTCGTACCATCCTGCGGCATTTACGTTCTTTAATTTATGAAAACGGTACTTTTATGGCCCGGGGTTTATTGGAACGACGCGATCGTTCTGCTGCGGGTGTGGATCGGGATTATATTTATCAGTCATGGGTTATCAATTTGGTCTCCTGAAAACATGCGCAGCTTCACAAACTACCTGACGACCTTGAATGTACCTTTTCCACTGGTGAATGCGTACCTGTGCAAGTCCACCGAGTTTATCGGCGGCATCCTTCTTGTGCTCGGACTTTTCAAGAGGGCCGCTTGCATTTTTCTGATCATCGACATGATGGTTGCGACGTTTGTAGCCGGTCGCGGAGAATTACTGCAGGAAGGCAGAACTCCTTTTATTATGCTGATCTGTTGTATCACCTTCCTGCTGTCCCCCACTGAAAAACCAAGTCTTGACTGGATCATTTTTAAAAGGACCATAAAATGAAGCTTACATACATTCTATCCGCTATTGTATTGTGTATGCTGCTCTTCGCATTCGTCGCTTACACGCAGCGAGACGAAGGTGTTTCGACAAAAGCTGCCAGGACATTGCATGTTGCTACGATCAAGGTCGGCAAGTCTCCGGGCAGTGTCGAAATCGCGGACCTTGACAATGATCAAATTCCCGATCTTGCGGTCACCAGTGAAATTGATAGCGGCGTTACCATTCTCCTTGGCGGTCGCAACGGAGAATTTCAGGAGGCCGCCGGGTCGCCTTTCTACGCGGGATCCATCCCTAACGACATAGCCATACGCGATTTCAATAGCGACGGAAACCTTGATCTCGCATTCGCCAATCACGAGAAAAAATATTTGACCGTTTTACTGGGTAATGGCGAGGGGCAATTTGCGCCGGCGCCGAAGTCGCCGTTCACCGTAACCGGAATACCCCACACACACGGCATCGCCGCGGGAGATTTCAACGGCGACAACCGGGTGGATCTTGCAACTGACAGCTGGGGCAATGACCAGGTGGAAATTGTTTTCGGCGACCGCGACGACTTGTTTAAAGCACAGACAAAATTTTTAAAAGTCGGCAAGCGCCCCTATCAAAGGCTGCGCGCTGCAGACTTAAATAACGACGGTACAGACGACCTAGTGACTACCAACACGGAAGGAAACAATGCTACGGTGCTGCTGGGCGATGGCAAAGGAGAATTTCGCGAGCCGGTGGGTTCGCCATTTGCGTGCGGCGATGCGCCTTTCGGGCTTGCTATCGGCGATCTTAACGGGGACAAGAAGCCTGACCTCGCCATCATCAATTCACCGTCAAGCATGGGGGCGGGACGGGGGAAAAATGGGCTGACTGTTTTGGTGGGTGACGGAACGGGAAAATTCTCTTTGATGAACGGTTCTCCTTTCCCTGCCGGCAAGATCCCGAACCGGATTGCCGTGGGTGACGTGAATGGTGACCGTGTAAACGACGTCGTAACCTCGGATAATGGCAGCAACAAAGTGTACCTTTTCCTGATGGGCCATCGTGAGAACGTTTTATCGCAGCGTTCGATCGAGGTCGGTAACAATCCCAAAGGTGTGGCGATCGCAGACCTGGATGGTGACGGCAAAGGGGAAATTGTTGTTTGCAACCAGGCCGACCATACTGTGACGATCATCCGGCCGGCAAATAATAAAGTAGGAAATTAGTGGAATGAGCCGGCGCAATTTGCTTCTTTTTACTCGTTAGCACCGACAACTTGCCTTACGTTTGTGCTGCGTTCAAGAAAATCAAGGCTTACTACCTTAACGTTTACCTTTAAAATCACCAGATCAGAAAAAAAGTCCCTCTGCTTCTACGGATTGGATTTTTCGTTCAATGTAGACCGATGATGCGCCTGTCCCTGGCTTAAATAATTTGGCACCTATTCTTGTTTAAGCGAATCAACCGGATTTGCGATTGCTGTCTTAATTGTTTGAACGCTCACCGTTATCATTGCAAGCAAGAAGATCAGGAAAATTGCAAAAAGGAATATCCAGGCATTTAAGCTGATGCGTACATGATAATTTGAAAGCCATTCATTCATGGCAAAATAAGCGATTGGTAACGCGATAAGTGAACTTATCAACACAGTTTGCGCAAAACTTAAAGAAAGCATCTTCACAATTTGGGCGACGGAAGCTCCGAGAACCTTCCGGATACCGATCTCTTTCGCGCGTTGGGAGGTGGTGTATGAAGAAAGTCCAAACAATCCCAGGCAGGCAATAAAAATGATCAATCCGCTGAACGCTGCCATCACCTTGCCGAATTGCGCATCAGCCCGATATTGCTGATCGTACTTTTCGTTCAAGAAGAAATAATTGAACACGGTATTCGGGAACACCTTGTTCCAGGTGGCATTTACAGATGAGATCGTTCCGCTCATATCGCCCGTGGAAACCTGGATCGCGAAATATTCGGCCGGCTCACCGTAATAAAAAAGGATCGGCAAATGGGCTTCTTTCGGTGAACGGAAATAAAAATCCTTCAGCACGCCGATCACAGTGGAGCTTTCCGCTGTACTGCGAGTGCGAAATGTAATTTTTGATCCAACAGCCTGTTCTGAGTTTGAAAACCCAAGCAACTTCGCGGCTTCTTCATTAATGATCACCTGGTCATGATTGTGAAGCCGGTTCTCAAAATTGCGGCCCGCTAGCAATTTCATGTTCATGGTTGGGATGTAGTCTGCATCTACTGCAAAAAAGTAATACAGGTATCCCCTATCACCAATCGCACCCTCGCCCAATCGCCTAATCGAGGTCGTACTGAGTTCCTGCATGTCAACTCCAGGCAGTGATTCAGACCGCGAAACGGACTTGATTGCCGGATTTTTCATCAGCTCAGTTTTCAACGTTTGGCTTGTTTGCCTGAATATGGAATCGGGGACGTTCAACTGCTTTCCCGTGAGCACGAGTACCTGTTCGAGCTCCATTCCCAGATCCTGTTCCCGTAAAAATTGTACCTGCAAATACACCGTGCACATGCTAATGATCAACACAACGGTTGCGCTGAATTGAAAGATGACAAGTGCCTTGCGCAGGCGCTGGCCATGGGTTGACGCTTGAAATTTCCCTTTCAGGACAGCCGCTGGCTTAAACGATGCTAATACCAATGCCGGATAGATCCCGGACAGAAATGTGCCTGCGATGATCAAACCAATAAATAAAACCCACAGTGACCAATCGTCCATGACGGTAAATGGCAAAGGTTGTCCTGAGAGATCACGAAAGAATGGAAATGCGACCTGGTATATAACTAACGCAAGGACTCCTGCAATTAAGTTGACAGTAAACGACTCTGCGAGGAATTGACTTACGAGCTGTAATTTTTGAGAGCCCATAACTTTCCGGATACCCACCTCCCGCGCGCGCTCCACTGCGCGGGCAGTCGACAGATTGACATAATTTACCCAGGCAATCGCAATAATGAATAATGCAATGAGGGTAAAATAATAAACCGCTTGCGCGTTGCCCGTCGCCTCCGGTTCGTACAAATTATTTGAATAAAGATGGATATCTTTTACCGGTTCGGCTACGAAACGTTCCTGCGGGATCACATCCTTCAGTTCTGTGGTACACAATGCCGTCAGTTTTCTATTGAACCTTTCAAGATTCGTTCCTTCGTCCATCAGCAAGTAGGTGAACTCATTGTTGTTGTTCCATTTATCATCTGTATACCATGGCTTTAATGTCGCAAGTGAAAGCCGGGAAAGCAGAAAGGAAAACTTAAGGTGAGTGTTGGCGGGAGGATCGGAAATGACAGCTTTTATCCGATAGACATGCCGGTCGATCTCGATCGATTGATCAATGATATCTGTGCCACCAAAGTATTTTTTGGCGATGGACTCAGACAAAACGACTTCAAACGGCGCCGTTAAAACCTTCCGCAAATCTCCACTAACACGCTGATATGTAAATACGTTAAATAGAGAGTGATCCGCCCAGTATAAACCGGATTCCAAAAAATTCCGCGTGCCTGCCTTGACACTCGTAAGCCCGTCAAGTCCGTAAACCCTTACAAAGTCGACGACCTCCGGCATTTTTTCTTTCAGCAGTGGCCCTAACGGCGCGTACGTTTCACAGTCCGTCATCACATACTCCGAACCATTATAGAATTCGGTTGCAATCCGAAAAATATTATCGGCATTCTCGTGAAAATTTTCGTAGCTGCGTTCAAAACGCACATACTGGATGATAAACAGAAAAGCAGCGATGCCGATCGATAAGCCCAGGATATTGATGTATGAGAAAATTCTGTTCTTTATCAGGTTCCGATAGGCGATTCGAAGGTTGTTAATAAACATAGGTTGGCGAAGTTGCTTCAAGTGCGCGAATTTGATGCCATATGTGATAAGGGCAAATTACCGGAATTTTCTCCAGTCTTATGTCCGTTCGCGGTCTATGATGTGCGAGGCCGGCCGTTCGGAGAATTCCCGGCACAAGTTTGCAATTCCCGCCAGGTCCTCGTTGCAGCTTCCATTTCCCCCAGATTTTTTTGTCCGAAAGCGTGTTGTGGCCAGGACATAACTCGTTGCCAAATTGCATTGCCAGTAAACCTTTTATAAGGCAACGGTGAGGGTAAGCAATTACCC
>DASPNN010000802.1:0-7235 GCA_035626495.1 Chryseosolibacter sp. | reverse complement strand
CAAGTGGAGAAATACCGGAACGAAAATGAAAACCTGATCAACACGGTTGGTCTGCAGGAAGCAGAGATCGCCGACAAGCAAGCGCAGATTGAGGCCAAGCAACAGGAGCTGGCGCTCATCGAAGCCCGCGTCCAGGAGCTGATGATCCAATCCAAAATGTCGGAGGCCGACGCTTACTTCACCCGCGCCCAGGCTGTTGAAGAGGCGGCTAATCGTACGCGGCTTGCTCCCAAGAAAAAGAAAGAGACATTGAAAGAGGCCGTTGAGCTTTACAAGAAAGCGCTTTCCCTTGGAAAGGCGGAAGCTCAGGCGAAGATCACTGAGCTCGAAAAACGCCTCTGAAAAAATTAAACGATCGCGATCAGGGCTGTTCTCCGGCAGCCCTTTTGTTTTGTATCTATGGCGCTACAGATTATTGGAACCTTTCTGCTTGTTTTGCTCAATGGCTTCTTCGTTGCCGCCGAATTTGCCATCGTCAAAGTGCGGTCTTCGCAGCTGGATCTTAAAGCCAAGGAAGGACACAGCATGGCGTCGCTGTCAAAGCACATCGTTGCCAACCTAGATGCTTACCTTTCGGCAACGCAGCTCGGTATTACGATCGCCAGCCTCGGGCTCGGCTGGATCGGGGAACCTGTAGTTGCTGAAATGATCATGGGGCTCATGCACAAGCTGAATGTCCCGTTAAGTGAAGAGGCCGCCCACAACGTGGCCATTCCCACCGCCTTCGCGCTGATCACTGTCTTGCATATAGTTTTTGGCGAGCTGGCCCCGAAATCTTTCGCAATCCAGAGACCGGAAACCACAACCCTGTGGCTGGCCGGTCCGCTGAATGTTTTTTACTGGATCTTCCGGCCGTTTATCTGGGTACTCAACGGTTTCTCCAACTTTATTCTCAGGCGCATCGGCATCACGCCGATGAAGGAAGCAGAGGTCCATTCGCCGGAAGAGCTGCGCATGATGGTGGAGCAGGGAAAGAAGAGCGGGGTCATCGAGGCGCGTAAGTACGAGATCATCCGCAACGCATTTGATTTCGCGGAGCGGTCCGCTCGCCAGGCAATGGTTCCGAGAACACACGTGTTCGGCATCAACAAGCTTCAGCCCATCTCGCAGAATATCGACAAGATCCTGGAGAACGGCTATTCACGCGTTCCAGTATTCGAAGGAACCATCGACCATATTGTCGGCATCATCTTTACAAAAGACCTGTTGCCCAAGCTCAAGGCGGGAGGAGAATTCCGCATCGAAGACATCATGCGAACCGCTCATTATATCGCCGCCAACAAAAAGCTGATCGATATCATGCGCGATTTTCAAAAACAGCACATCCAGTTTGCTATCGTCGTTGATGAATTCGGCGGCACCGAAGGCGTCATCACGATGGAAGATATTCTCGAAGAGCTTGTCGGTGAAATACAGGACGAGTATGACTCGGAGACTCCGCTGATTGAAAAGATCGAAGACCGCAAGTTCCGCGTGCAGGGGTCCGTTACGCTGGTGGCGTTGAATGAAAAGCTCCCGAGGCCACTGCCGGAAAACGAGATCTATGTTACGCTGGCCGGAATGCTGATCGATATTGTCGGCAGAATTCCGAATGTTGGCGAGTCTATCAATTACGATGACTACACCTTTATCGTGATGAAGCGAATCAAAAACCAGATCATCCTGGTCGATATCGTCGACCGTTACGTCGAGGTTGCTGAAGACTGATCAGATCCACTTTTTATGCCTGAAGAAGGCAACCATCGAGCCGGCGATGAAAAGCATGATGGCCCAAACGGCAAAGTAACCGTATTTCCATTCTAACTCGGGAAAGTATTCGAAGTTCATTCCATATACGCCGACAATAAATGTAAGCGGAATGAAAATCGTCGAGATGATCGTCAGCATCCGGATCACCTGGTTCAGCTTGTTGTTCTGCCGGTTCACATAATAGTCCACCAGACCGCTGGTCAGATCGCGGTACGTATCGAGCAGGTCGATCAGGTGAATCACGTGATCGTTGGTGTCGGAAAAGTATCGCACGTTCTCTTCGCGGATAAAATTGCTTTCGTCTTTCGTGAGTTTGCTCATCGCCTCGCGCAAAGGGTACAGCGCTTTGTGGAGAAATACCAATTCCTTTTTCAGGATCTGTATTTTTGAAAATGTATGCTCGGAGGTATCGGCCTGGATTTCATCCTCGATTTGCTCGATTTGCTGACCGATACTATCCAGCACGTCATAGTAGCTGTTGACGATGATATCGATCAGCCGGTACAACAGGTAATCGGCATTTTTCTTCCGCACACGGCCCTGGTCGAGCCGGATCCGTTCACGAAATGGATTGAACAGGTCACCTTCTTTTTCCTGGAACGACAGCAGAAAATCCGGCCCCAGTACAAAGCTGATTTGCTCGTAGTCGATGTTCGGTCCGTCAATCTTGTAGAGCATTTTCAAGGTCACAAACAGGTGGTCTTCATATTCCTCTGCTTTTGGACGCTGGTCGTTCAGGATGTCTTCCACAAGCAGGGAATGCAGGCAAAAGTGCGATTGTAGCTTCTCGATGATGTGGCTTTGCCCAAGGCCGTCGACGTTGATCCAGTTTACCCGGTCCGGCTTGATCTCGCGGATGATCTCCTCGACGGGCAGATCGACCATTTTCATGTGCTGTTCGCGGTTGTAACTGATCAGTTCGAGGATAACTTTTTCATCCTTGACGCCCTCGAGGTGGGCCAGGTGGTGATGTTTTGCGCTCATGTATGCGTTGGGGTTGGGGTCTGCTTCAGGTAAAGGGTCCGGTGCGGGTAAGCGAGCTCGACACCCTCCCGGTCGAACCGCTCTTTTATACTTTTAAGAAGATCGCATTTCAGGTTGAAACCGGTGGTCGGGTCTTTGGCCCACACATATGCGCGAAGCATTTGGGCGGAGTCGGTGAAGTTGATCAGCCGTACCTCAACCTGAGGAAGATCGCTGCTTTTCTCTTCCGCTGTCCTGTTGTCCAGGCAGTCGCGATGTCGCAGCGCTTCATCTTGCATGATCTGCATAGCCTTGCCGTTGTCGCTTTCGAAGGTGATGCCGAGTTCGATGAACATGCACACTTTTTCTTCCATCAACGTGGAGTTGACGATCGTCTCGTTGTTCATTACGCTGTTGGGGATGACGATCCTCCGGTTTTCGAAGTCTTTGATGATCGTGTGACGCAAGGTGATGTCTTCAACGTCGCCGGTGTAGGTTGTCCCTACCCGCACGCGGTCGCCCACGCTGAAGGGCTTGAAGATGACGATGAATATACCGCTCACAATATTTGAAAAAGCGGATTGTGATGCGAAGCCGACGATCGCCGCCAGCACACCGGCACCCGCGAACAGCGCGGTTCCATACGTGCGCAAAGTCGGGATGGACCGGAAAATGACAATGGCCGCGATCATGTAGACGATGAATTCCACGGCGTTTTTCAGGAAGTTGTACTTTGTCGGATCGACAATTTTCAGCTTGCGCATTGCGCCTTTCACCCCGCGCCCGATCAGAAACCGGAACAGCCGCCCAAGAACGACCGCGATCGCGATAACGACGACGGCGAACAAGACGTGGTCCCAGTAATTGCCCCATATCTTCATGACCCGAAAATAAAGTTAAATGTGTAAAAGTCTAACCCTAACGTGTCAAAACTGAGGATTATGGGGGCATGATGGATGGCTTTGTGCTTGTGCGCGCCGTGGCCGTGACCGGGGTGCCGCCGGCCACCGGACTATCTTTTAAAGTCCTTTCAACACTTCAAAACCTTACGTATTATTGCGCTTCATGCCACTGCGTCTAGATGATATCAAAGCTCCAATCGCCCGGGAGATGGAGGAATTCGAGCCGAAATTTCGTGCGTCGATGAAAACGCGGGTCTTGCTTCTCGACAAGATCATGAGCTACATCGTCAAGCGCAAGGGCAAGCAGATGCGACCAATGTTCGTATTTCTAAGTGCCGGTACTTGTGGAACAATCAATGAATCGACGTACCGTGGCGCATCCCTGATCGAGCTGCTGCACACCGCCACACTTGTGCACGATGACGTGGTCGACGAAGCCAACTACCGCCGCGGATTTTTCTCCGTCAACGCGCTCTGGAAAAATAAGATCGCCGTTCTCGTTGGGGATTTCCTGCTTGCCCGCGGGCTGATCCTGTCAGTCGAAAACAAGGAGTACAGGCTGTTGGACATTGTAACGCACGCCGTCAAGGAGATGAGCGAGGGCGAGTTGCTCCAAATGGAAAAATCCCGGCGACTGGATATCACCGAGGATGTGTATTACGACATCATTCGCCAAAAGACCGCGTCGCTGATCGCGTCGTGTTGTGCGGTCGGGGCGTGCTCCGCGGGAGCTTCTGACGACGTGATTGAAAAGATGCGATTGTTCGGCGAAAAGATCGGCATGGCTTTTCAAATCAAGGACGATCTTTTTGATTATGGCGAAATGGAGATCGGCAAACCCGTAGGCATCGATATCCGGGAAAAGAAAATGACACTTCCCCTCATTCACGCGTTGTCCAAATCGGGTTGGATGGAAAAGCGTCGGGTCATCAGCATCGTCAAAAACGAAAGCGACAAACCGAAAAAGGTAAAGGAAGTGATTGACTACGTCAAAAAATCCGGTGGCATCGAGTATGCCGTGCAGCAGATGATCCGCTATCACCGGGACGCGATTGAGCTGCTCAGGACGCTGCCCGATTCGGCCTACCGCCGATCGCTCGAACAACTCGTCCAGTTTACCATCGACCGCACCAACTAAAACCGCATCAACTAAAAAAGGAAAACCGTCCCTTTGCGGGGGGCGGTCAACCTAACCTAAATCTATGAGTATCTGTCGCTGAGCGGAGTCCGCTAGCTTAATGCAACTTTGGATCGACCGGCTTCGAGCACTGCGTAATCCTTTACACTCTGAAGGGTCGTCGGTTCGAGGGCGGCGGCGGCGGGCCCGGAGTTTTCAGGAATGAATGTACCGGCGCTTTCCCACCACTTTTTAGCCTTTTCCTTCGCCATTTTGCGATCGACGTTTTCGAAAAGGTTGATACAGGAATCCGATATCATCCAGGGCTTTTCAATATTGCTGTATTTTTCAAAGATCAGCGACCGCATGTGCGTTCCACTCTGCTGATTCCTGAAGTGCGATACGGAGTACGACATGGTTTCCGGTTCGGTCATCACCATATCCCAATATTTTTTCGAAGTGATTACCTCAGCCGTTGTAAGCAAATATCCAAAGCCATTCTCGATCTGCTCCTTCGTGATCGGGCACCGCGCTTTTATTTCTGGTTTCTTTTTCCCCAACAGTTTTTCAAGAAAAGCCATATTCGTTTTTTTAAGGTTTTGGTATTAGATTCCTTTCAATAGATACTCCACAAAGGGTGAATAGTTGCATATTAGACTGAAAAAAGAAAAAAATGTTACAGAAACGGGCCCGGAGGGCGGTTTTTTGCCCAGTCGCCCGGAAAGTCCCTGCTGTTTAAAAATCGAAAAAGAAACCGGAGTTGTTCAGTTTTGAACAGGAAATGTGCGGATACGGCTACATCTTCTGGCCGCTGCGCGTCTTTTCCACCTTTTCGTAATTGGTGAAGAATTCATTCAGCTTTTCTATGGGTATCTTTTTTCCTATGATCTTTTTCTTTTCATCCAGAATGTATAGCGAGGGCGTTGTCTGCGCATCGTACAGGTCCTGGTAGTGACCGACATACGTCCTTGGGCCATTGACCGTGATCCAGGGCATCTTCATGTCCTTGATGTAGTTGCGCATTTTCGCCATCGACGTATCGGCGCTCACGGCGAACACTTCAACATCGAATCGTTTCTTGCTGGAGTTGTAAAAGTTGACCAGCTTGGGTGTCTCTTCCTTGCAATGGCCACAGTCCGGGTCGAAGATGAAAAGGATCGTGTACTTGTTCTTAATGTCGTACATCGACCGGGGCTGGAACTTACTATCCTGCATGATCAGGTTGGCTCCCTGTTTTCCGATCAGGCTTTTCCGAAGCCTGTCGGCCGATTCCTTCATGTCTTTGCGCAGCTTTTCATTGGCCCAGAAATTCATGTCCCCTTTCGCGAAATATTTATCGTACAGGTTCACATAAACCTCGTCGAGCCCCATGATCTCGGGATTTTGATACTTGACCACGCACATCCATACCGAATACTTGAAAGTCTCCTGGTTCTTCCGCGCCCTGGAAACGATGAAATCTATTGCTTTCGTAATTGTGTCGGCCTGCGGGGCAAAAAGCTTGTTGAGATATTCGTAGATCTTTTCCTGGTAGATGGGGCGGGGCATCCGGATATAAGCGTCGTCGGCAAGGTCGAAGTTGTCGAAAAAATGCTGCCGGTACCATTTTAACTGGAACGTTGAGTCGATCGATCCGTCCGCACGCTTTGGGGGATCGGGGATCTTCACTGGCTTGTTCGCAAGAAAGATGCGGGCCGTCAACGTCTGCGGATGCTTGGCGATTATCCCATCCTGGTAGCCGGTAACTTTGTCGTTGATGGCTGTGAACCGTTCCCTCGCCGTTTTCTTGTCGTCCTCTGTGGCAGCAGTATCCTGCAGTATTTTGATAAAAGGCTCGGCCTCTTTGTGCCGCTCCATATTGAAAAGCATATTTTCGAAGAACAGCTTGTTGTCAATGTCCCCGGTCACCTCCATGTGCTTGACATAGTCGTCTTTGCTGGTGCTCATGGAAAACCGCTGGTTGGCACTCACCACGAATTCGAACAGGCGGGTCTTGTTCAAAACCAGGAAGTAAACACCTTGCGACAGGTTTTGTTTGCCTTCAAACACGAAATCCCCCTGGGCATCGACCCGCGCCGTATCTTTGATGAAGGTGCTTTCTCCGTAATAATAGCCAAGGTAAGCGGTCGTGTCTTTAAGGCCCTTAACTTTCATGTTGATCCTATAGCCGGGTTGGGCCATCAGGCCGGAACACACAAGAAACAGGATGCCGAAAAAGGTTAATCGCATATGGGGATGAGTTTTAGCAGCCAAATTTCTGAAATAAATGTCTTGAGTCAACCCCGGTTAATATCGGAAGGTTCAAATTTGTGACCCCGTGTAAGGATTTAACAATTATTAACAATAAAGCAATATGATTTGCCGGCCATGCACCTGTTTGCCGGATGAGCCTGCAGTTTTCCGCCGTTGCAGCGCCGGGATTTATTACATTTGGGCATGTCAATCCGGATCGCCAACCTGACAAAAATTTACGGATCGCAGAAAGCGGTCGACAACATCTCGTT
>DASPNN010000801.1:0-2399 GCA_035626495.1 Chryseosolibacter sp. | reverse complement strand
CTTTGGCGAAAATTACAGGACCGGCAGATTCCATTCAGAGGCTCTCGCGTGGCGCATCAGTGAAGAGGATTTCTTTAACGTCAACTGGGTCGATCATCTGAAAATTCATGGCTCATATGGGGTATTGGGAATTTCGACCGCGGGTTCCTGGGAATTCACAACCTATATCAACAATGCACCTCGGGCAATCTTCGGTGCCGGCCAGAATCCCTATGTTGGTGTCACACAGGCTCAGCTTGCGAACCCCGACCTGCGGTGGGAGGAACGTGTGGTGAAGAACGTTGGTGTCGACGCCGGGCTGTTCAATAATCAATTAAACGTTTCAATAGAAGCATATAACTCGCTGTCAAAAGACGTGCTTCTGAACCTTCCCGTGGGGACCTACCTCGGACATCTAGGACCATATCCGCTCGTCAACGCGGCATCCATCCGCAACACCGGTTTCGAGATCGCTGCCACCTACCGCAACAGCAGCAACGAACTTAAATGGGACATTTCTGCAAATGCAACCACCATCCGGAACACAGTCGAGGATGTCGGCAATTTCGGCGAGGGGATAGACTACATCACAGCAGGGAGAACCCGCACCAAGGTCGGACGCTCGCTGGGTGAATGGTACCTGATCAGGACCGATGGGATCTTCCAAAGCCAGGCCGAGATCGATGCGCACCAAAGCTCCGACGGTACGGTGATTCAGCCTTATTCAAGGCCGGGCGACATCCGTTATGTCGACAAAAACGATGACGGCCTCATCGACGCAGAAGATCGCGACTTTGTGGGCTCGCCATGGCCAAAACTGCAAACGGGTTTGCAATTCAATGCTTCGTACAAGCAATTCAGCGTGAACCTCCAATTCGTGGGGGTATTCGGATACAAGATTTACAACGATGTGAGGCAAATACTCGACGGATACCAGAACACGAATTTCCGGAGCGACATCAGCCCGTGGACCGAATCGAACAAAGGCACGAGCGATCCGCGCATCGGAAGGGACACCGACCTGGGAATTGCCTACAACAACCGCTCCGACACGGATCGGTGGTTGGAAAATGGTTCGTACTGGCGTCTTCGCAATATCGAGATCGGCTACTCGCTTCCTCAGGATTTGCTGACGCGAATGAAGACAACCAGCGCCAGATTTTTCATCAGCGGCCAGAACCTGTTCACCATTACAAAATATAGCGGACTCGATCCCGATGTAGTAGGTGCTGGTATTCTTGAGCGCGGGTTCGACAATGGCAACTGGCCTGCGAGCCGGGTTATTTCTTTTGGTGTGCAGTGCGAATTCTAACCCTTAAAGAGCAATCAACATGAAAAAAATATTTTTCCTTTCAATATTCTTCTTTTGCACGCTTACCGCGTGCGAGGACGTCCTGGATATCAATAACCCGAACCAGGCAACCGTTGAAGATTTCTGGAAGACAGAAGAGAACGCCGTACAGGGTGTGAATGCCATTTACAGCACCCTCCACCGCGGGGGCATTTCACGATGGATGCTGTTTTATTACATCATCCGCGCCGACGAAGGAATGAGCACAAGTCCGGCGACGCCGATTGTAAACAACATGGATCAATTCAATACCACCGATTACAATTTCTGGGGCGCGTTCGACGTGTGGCGTGACTTGTGGGTGGGTGTCTTCCGTGCCAACCAGGTTCTCGATAACGTACCTGGAATACCGATGGATGAGACCTTGAAGCAGCGCCTGATCGGCGAAGCAAAATTCCTTCGCGGCCTGTTTTATTACAACCTCGCTTCGCTTTGGGGCAATGTACCGTTGATGCTGCGGACCTCCAGACCGGAAGATAAGCCTGCAACGTCGGCCATCGAAGAGGTGTGGGCGCAGATTGAAAAGGATCTTTCGGAAGCTGCCGTGGCATTGCCCGAATCCTATGGTGCCAATGACCTCGGCCGCGCTACCAAGGGTGCCGCTTACGCGTTGCTGGCAAAAGCGCTGATGCAACAGGGTAAATACACCGAAGCGCTAACCCCCCTAAACTGGCTTGTCGACGGTCCGGGCGCTGGTATTTATGACCTGATGACCGACTATCGGGAGAATTTCATGATAAGCACTGAGAACAATGCGGAGTCTGTTTTTGAGTGGCAATTCCAGCTCAACCCGAGCGAAAACCATGACGACGACACCGATGCAGGCAGGCCCGACAACCTGAACTACGGAACGTCTATCGCGCAATTCTTCGGACCCAGTGGTATTGGATGGTCGGACGGTGAGGCACGCAGGTGGCTCATTAACGAATTTACTTCGGAAACCACCGCCGATGGAGACCGCGATCCCCGCCTCGCCGCGTCTTTGTTGTTTGATTACACCGACGAAGCCGGCCCTGACGCCACGATGATCTATGGCCAGACATTCACACAACGGTACGGCCCGGCGAAT
>DASPNN010000800.1:0-10789 GCA_035626495.1 Chryseosolibacter sp. | reverse complement strand
TCTCATCACTTCGAGCAGTGTTAGTAGCGAATCAACGTTGTTTTTGAAATACAACAACGGTTGCGCCACCGACTCACCTACGGACTTTAAGGCTGCAAAATGGAGAACGGCCGAGATCGGCGCCTCCTGCGAGAAGACGCGCTGGAGAAATTCTTTATCCGCACAATCCCCATGGTAAAAATTCGGTTTGGACCCGATAATTTTTTGCATTCCGGACAGCAAGGTCTCGTCGCTGCGCGACAGGTTATCAACAATTACCGGCTCATAGCCGGCCTGCTTTAACTCTACGGCTGTATGCGCACCTATGTATCCCGCGCCACCGGTGACTAGAACTTTTTTCGAATTCATTAGAGTCGAGCGGTAATTAATGACTTATCCAAGAAGCCTTTTACGTCGAAAACGACGGTTTTTGAGTGGCGCAGTTTGGTCCAGTCCAGCTCTAAGAACTCTTTGTGGCTGACTGCTAGAACGATTGCATCATATGAGTGGCCAGGTTTATCAATTACGGTCAACCCGTACTCGTGCTCGACTTCGGCAGCATGTGCGTGAGGATCGTATATTTCAACCTGAATACCGTAGCTCTCAAGTTCGCCGACAACGTCCACCACCTTGCTATTGCGAATATCGGGGCAGTTTTCTTTAAATGTGATACCAAGTATCAGCACCCGCGACTTGTTTATCGAAAAATCCTGTTTTGCCATAAGCTTGACGACCGTATTGGCGATATGAACACCCATATTGTCATTGATCCGTCGGCCTGCGAGGATCACCTCCGGATGGTATCCCAGGCTCTCAGCTTTATGCGTGAGATAATAGGGGTCTACGCCAATGCAATGCCCGCCAACGAGGCCCGGCTTGAACGGCAAAAAGTTCCATTTTGTCCCTGCTGCTTCGAGCACTTCATTGGTATCAATTCCGATTTTGTCGAAGATCAGCGCCAGTTCGTTGACAAATGCAATATTGATATCCCGTTGCGAATTCTCAATGACTTTTGCGGCCTCAGCAACTTTAATAGACGAGGCCTTGTGAGTTCCAGCTTGTATGATCTTACGATAAAGTTGATCAACCTTCTCCGACGTGGCGGCCGTGCTGCCGCTGGTCACCTTCCTAATGGTTGTCACCCGATGGACCTTATCGCCGGGATTAATTCTTTCGGGCGAATAGCCACAGAAAAAGTCGATATTGAATTTCAACCCGCTGATTCTCTCGAGTATCGGGACGCATACCTCTTCGGTACAACCCGGGTAAACGGTTGACTCATAAATGACGATGTCGTTCTTCTTCAAGACACTGCCCACTGTCGCACTTGCGCTTTCCAGTGGCCGCAGGTCCGGTTTCTTGGCCGCATCTACCGGCGTTGGCACCGTTACAATAAAAAAGTTCGCTTTCTTAAGTTCAGCTTTGCTGGCAGAATAGCGCAATAAGCGAGCGGCCTTAAGCTCTTCTGCATTGACTTCGCATGTCCTGTCGAAACCGTCACGGAGCTCGTTGATGCGGTCTTCATTTATGTCGAAGCCAATCGTTTCAACAACCTTTCCAAATTCAACGGCCAGAGGAAGGCCGACATAGCCTAGGCCGATTATTCCAATAATTTCCATCAATAATATTTGAAGTTTAATCCGCTCATAACCTAGCAATCGCTAAAGGTCCCTATTTGCAATCTTAATGCTGTTTTAATCTTCTGCCTACTGGCTTCTCCGTTGCGGCCGTCCCTGATTTCTGCCATGTGTATCCCGAAATTCCGCCCGCAGAGCAGTCGCCGGTGCTGTGCTTTGCGGTGCATGAAGACTGTCAATAGGGCTGCAAAAATATGAAGATTAATAATATTCTGTATTAAATTGCGTCGTTTTAGCGTAAAGATGGAAAATCAAAATAAAAGAACCCCGCAAGCAGCTGAATTTGATATCTCTGAAGTATTTATTAAGATTGGTCAAGGTTTCAAGAATGCCGGGTATGCTTTCATGTACAGTCTTGCAGTATCAAGAGCTGCATTCATTCAAAATCGCCGATTGTTCGCCATTGTAATTTCCTTAGGATTGGCATTTGGCGTCCTGTACTATTTCTTCGCTCGAAAGACGTACTATAAATCGACAATGGTTCTCAATTGCGCTTTCTTCAATAATCAATTGCTTGAAAACACAATAGAAAAATTAAACCTTTTGACTAAGGAGGAAGGAAGAGAGGGGCTTGCAAGCATCCTGAATATTGACACTCAAACTGCTCAAAACATCCATGGATTTGATTTCGAGCCTTTTGTCTCAGAAGACGATCTGATTGAAATGGAGATTCTGAAAGAGCAACTGAGCAATGCCACGGACGACAAGAAAGACGTTGTAAGTAAAGTGCTCGCGAAGCTCAAAATTGAAAACAGGCGCACATACGAAATCAGTGTCTTGGTCTATAACCCCGAGATTGTAAAGCCGCTCGAAAATGCCATTGTGAATTACTTCCTGTCCAACGAATACATCAAGCGACGTCTCGAAATTAGCAGCATTAATTTGAAGAACCGGAAGCTAAAATTGCTGAGGGAATCCAGCAAACTCGACAGTCTTAAATTCGTACTCTTTCAAAATTACCAGGCCATGTCTAAGACCAGCCGTGGTTCCAATAACGTGATCCTTGGCGACGAACAAATGACAAATCCGCTGGACGTGTTTAGCCAGGACCTGCTCATAAACCGAGAGATCCTCGACATCGATGAGGCGTTATATGTGAGAAGCTCTTTGGAAGTAGTTGACGGATTTACGACGTTCAAGGTGCCTGAAAGCTTCGGACTTGGGACGGTTCTCGTCATTGCACTGCTGACTTCGTTTGTATTCGGATACCTAATCCTTGGTTTGTTGAAGTTAAACGAAACACTTGCCCAATACGGCTGATTTGTGTGATGGCTCTCAAAGTATTGATTTTAAATGAAATCACCCTTGAGCTTCGGCGGAAGTCAGTTATTTCAGGGATTTTATTGTACCTGTTTTGCCTGATCTTTATCTGTTACTTAACATTTAATTTACAACGCAACACAATCAACCCGGCGAGCTGGTCCGCCCTTTTCTGGCTCACTATTCTGTTTGCCGTTATCAATAGCGTCGCCAAAAGTTTTATCGGTGAAAAGAAGGGTTTAGCATTCTATTTATATTACTTGGCGAGTCCCCAGCTCATTATTGCCGCTAAAATTATTTACAATTCGATACTGGCCTTCCTTTTGTCTCTGTCTGGTTACGGCCTATTTGCTGTGTTGATTGGTGATCAGGTGGGAGACAGAATAGTGTTTCTTGCAACCCTGGTCCTTACTTCGATCGGCTTGGCATCAGTCCTCAGCCTGATCTCAAGCATTGCCGCCAAAACAAATCACAGTAACGTTTTGATGGCCGTACTCAGCTTTCCGGTTGTGATCGGGATACTGCTGATGGCAGTCAAGATCACGAAGAATGTGATCGATGGCCTCGACATCACCGCAAGTTACGACGAATTATTGAACCTGCTGGCAATAAATTGCATTCTCACAGGCCTTGCATACCTGCTGTTCCCGTATATTTGGCGCAGCTAATCCGGCACATGCCGGCGCCCGTCAAAACGCCTCATCGTTCATGAAAAACTGGGTAAAGTTGGTTGCCATTATTTTGCTGGTATACGTGCATACCGCAGGGCTGCTTATGGAGGTGCCGCGGCTTAACATTCTCAACGAAACGGTCCGCGCTTTATACTTCCATGTACCGATGTGGTTCGGAATGGTGCTCTTGTTCCTGATCTCAGTCTATTACGCAATCCGTTATCTCGGCAAACCCGATCCGGCCACCGACCGTATGAGCGTTGAATTTGCTAACGTCGGCCTTGTATTCGGAGTCCTTGGCATGATCACGGGCATGATCTGGGCGAATTACACCTGGGGTGCCCCCTGGAGTCAGGACCCGAAACAGATCGGTGCGGGTATCGCCTTGCTTGTATACATGGCTTATTTTGTGCTGCGTGGTTCGCTCGAGAATCAGGAGCAGCGCGCGCGACTGAGTGCGGTATACAACATATTTGCATTCGCGGCCATGATCCCGCTGCTATTCATCATCCCGCGCATGAACAACTCGCTTCACCCGGGCAGCGGTGGCAATCCGGGATTCAATGCCTATGATCTCGATAACCGTATGCGCCTGATATTCTATCCGGCTGTGGTTGGCTGGTCTCTCGTTGGTGTTTGGATCGCCAACCTCCGCATTCGATTCAAGACCGTAGAAGAAAAAGTAACTGATTTGGAGAATGAAAACGATCTCACCAGCCAGGTTCTTGACAAGGGCCTGCATTAAATGGGTACTGTTGCTGCTGGCCCTCATGCCGGCGACCAGCACTACCGCACAAACACCGGAGATGGCCGACGGCATGCGCGCCGACGGAAAGATCTATGTCGTCGTTGTGATCGTGCTGGTTATTCTTGCCGGTCTGATCGGCTACCTCTTTTCACTTGACCGGAAAGTGAAAAAATTAGAAGCCCTGCTCAAAGAAAAATCCGCAGCGAAGTAAGACCTGACTTTTTTCAGGTCTTTGGTGTAAAAACACTTAATTTTGCACCGATCACCACAGCTTGATACAATATGAAAAAGTCACATATCATCGTTTTGACTGTAATTGCAGCAGCCATCGGCATTTTGATTTCATCCGCCGGCGACGCAAGCACTTATGTCGGCTTTAGCGAGGCTTACGCGATGGCGACTACCGGCAACCGGAAGGACATTCACGTGGTTGGCGAATTGAAGAAGGACGGGAACGGCAATATCATCGGTATTGAACCAGGACGGGACATGGTATCATTTTCTTTTGTGATGATCGATGAGCAGGGGAAGGAACAGCGGGTGATGTACAACCAGCCGATGCCTCAGGATTTCACCAAGTCTGAAAAAGTGGTTGTGATCGGCAGTTATGACGGTGATGCTTTCCGGGCAAGCAAGATATTGCTTAAGTGCCCTTCTAAATATCAGGAACAAAAGGTGAATGTCTGATCCCCGACTCGTATCTGTTCCGCCACAGGGTAATCTGAATTTGTCATGATGCATTATTTCATTGGTGACCTCGGTCACTTTTTTGTTATTACTTCCTTCGTCACCGCGCTCGTTTCCGCGTTCTCTTATTTCAAGGCGACAATGTCCCGCGACCTCGCACTACAAGCTTCGTGGAGACGAAACGGGGCGGCTGCCTTCTACGTGCACGCTGTTTCGGTGCTGGGGATTTGCGTCAGCCTGTTCGTTATCATCGCAAACCATTACTTCGAGTACCATTATGCGTATAGCTACTCCGATAAGAAACTGCCGTCGTATTACCTGATCTCGACCTTCTGGAATGGTCAGGAAGGAAGTTTCTTGTTGTGGATGTTTTGGCACGTCGTCCTCGGCCTGGTGCTCATTCATACGAACCGGTTCTGGGAAGCGTCTGTGATGACGATATTCGCGCTTGTTCAGGCGTTCCTTGCGTCGATGATCCTGGGTGTGGTCCTACCGCTTGTCGACTTTCGCGTCGGCAGTTCGCCTTTCATCCTTTTGCGTGATGTCATGCAGGACGCACCCGTTTTCAAAATGGATCCCGAGTTTGTACCGCAGGATGGTAACGGCCTCAACCCATTGCTCCAGAACTACTGGATGGTGATCCACCCGCCGACGCTCTTCCTCGGGTTCGCCGCTACGCTTGTTCCATTTTCGTTTTGTCTTGCGGGCTTATGGCTCGGTAAATTCAAGGATTGGGTCCGCCCGGCATTGCCGTGGGCATTGTTCGGCGGCGCCGTGCTGGGACTCGGAATACTCATGGGCGGATATTGGGCCTACGAGACGCTGAACTTTGGCGGTTATTGGAACTGGGACCCGGTTGAAAATGCTGTCTACGTTCCGTGGCTGATCCTGGTTGCGGCAATCCATACGATGATTATTTACAAGAACAGCGAGGCTGCGTTGAAAGTCTCGATCATCCTGGTAATCGCCGTCTTTATTCTGATCCTCTATTCAACATTTCTTACGCGGAGCGGTATCCTCGGTGACTCATCCGTTCACTCCTTCACGGATCTCGGGCTGTCCGGGCAATTGCTGGTTTATCTTGGATTCTTCTCACTGACGGCAATCGTCTTATGCATCATACGCTGGAATAAAATACCATCCAGTGACAAAGACGTTTCGGTTTACTCGCGCGAGCTGTGGGTTTTTATCGGTGTGCTGGTATTATGCCTCATGGGCTTTCACGTCCTGGTACCGACCTCGTTCCCCGTATGGAACAAGATCGTATCCCTTTTTGGCGGATCGTCAAACATGGCCCCCCCGGCTGACCAGGTTGGTTTTTATACCCGGAGCCAGCTCATGTACGCGGTCGTGATCGCGATTCTCTCGGGCATCGGTCAATATTTCTGGTGGAAGAAAATCGAAGGAAAACAACTGTGGAAAGAGATTCAATTTCCGCTGATCCTTTCGGTTCTATTGTTCCTGGTGCTTGCACAATTCATCTTCTCTCAGTACGGTAGTGAAATCTTTCAAAAACCATCGTACCTGATCGTGCTCTTCGCGGGGATTTTCACGATCTCGCTCAATGCGAAGATCCTGTTCTCCCTGTTGAGGTCCAGTCCGGGGTTATCCGGCGGCGCTGTCGCCCATATCGGTGTCGGGTTGATGTTGCTGGGAATCTTGTTCTCCGCAGGATTTTCGCGGGTGGTGTCTCTGAACAATACCGGGCTCATTTATAGCCGCGAAGCCAGCGACGAATTCAACCGCGAAAACCTCTTGTTATTTGTCAACGAGCCACGGACAATGGCGGGATACAAGATTGAATATAAAGGCCCTAGGCTTGAGCCAAGGCATGCGAGTGGATTCGTCAATCCCAATGACGTGGAATTTACCGATGACCCATTCCGCGTCGTGGCTGAGAAAAATATCGCCCTGAAAGGCGACACTGTTTATCACAAAGGCGACACCTTCGAGATCATGGCAGAGAACCGTTACTACGAGGTCGTTCTGACTTCAGCAAACGGCAAAACCCATACGCTGTATCCCCGCATCCAGGACAATCCAAACATGGGCATGGCCGCCTCTCCCGATATCAAACGGGATGTAGGCCGCGACCTGTATGCACACGTGATCCTGCGAAGCGAACCGGAAGAAGCCGAATGGAGCAAGGTAGAAGAAATCAAGGTCAAAGCCCACGAAGACTTTTTTGCCAACGACTATGTCTGCAGCTTGGAAAGCGTCGAACGGATATTCAGCGTTGGCAACACGCCCCTGGATTCGACGGATGTAGCAGTAAAGGCATCGATCCGGTTAAAGGGCGAATACCAGGACTATTTTGCCGAACCGATTTTCATCATTCGCAACCGGATGGTCGGCAGAATACCCGATGAAGTTCCAGATCTCGGCGTGAAGCTCACATTGAACAACATTCACCCGGAAACCAGCCAGTTTTCCATCGGAGTCATGACTCGTCAAAAGGATTACATTGTCCTGAAAGCGCTTGACAAGCCATTGATCAATGTATTGTGGATAGGAACTTTCCTGCTGATGACCGGCCTCATCATCGCCATCGTCAGACGTTATAGAGAATTTACTAAGATGAAAGAAAAAGGACTTGAATAAATTTTGATCTTAGTTTATGGTTCGCGGCCACTGATATGCTTACCAATTCTCTCGGAAACTTTTATGGCACTCGATTTGGCCAGATGGCTACCATCGTAACTTTGGTATTCTGAAATATCCAAATCGATCCATCGCCCGCCCGCATCTTGGAATCGCTGAACAAAAAGAGATTCTTGAAATCCGCTTAGATTGTTTTCAAGCTGGACCATTTCGACAGTTGTCGGCGGCCTGAACCCATATACCTCTATACCGTTCCGGGTCCAACGTCCAACCCTATCGACAAGCGTATCGATCGCCACGGGTGAGACCCTATTACTTGCGAAGTCTTTCACGTAGCCAGGTAACGCTGCTTTCGGGTCTGGTGGTATTTTCCACGAGGCGACCCAACCCTGCCGGTAAAATGATTCCTGGTGGTAGACTGTACCGCCCGAATCGGCAGTCTTTCTTGCCTCGTACAGCTCCTGAATGGAATAGGGATGGAAGAATCTTTTCAGAGGCTCAAAATACAAGTATTCAAGAATTTCTTCCTTTTTTTTGGCGAGCTGCTCACGAAAATGTTCATCCTCCATTGCTTTCTCAGTTAGCGAATAAGGTGTCACGCCGAGCAAGACAATGGGCCGTTTCGAATTAAGATCAAGCCGATTTTCAATTTGATCGAGCATGAAAGAACTAAAGCTGCCTGACGAATAGCCAAAATTGAAAACGCTCAATCCCTCAAGCTCTTTTTCAATAGCTGAAGCAGAAATTCCCCTGTAGACACGCGAATCTCCAGCCACAATGCAATCGTATTTGTTTGTTGAATGTGTCTTAAATATCCACAAGCGATTCCACTCAAATTCCTTGTCGCCCGCCGTCACCGGCCGGTACCTGTTGAGCACGTAGGTTAGACAGATAACCACAACCAAACTCCATACTATTCGTTCTCGCAGCAACATGTCAGAATTGAAAATAAATAAACTGTGCGCCCGTCCCCCGAAAAAAAATACTTGCTCCAACCATTAGGGAAACCTGCACCACTTCGAATGAGCGGATGGCGAGCGTCGTTTCACGTGCCCTGACGAACCGCGTAGACAACGCCCATGAAATTTCCATCATTACACCCAGGCAAATAAAGAATATCCCTGTGAAGCGGACGTCGTAAACACCCCAGTCACCAGAATTCGTAAATGAAAACAGATGTTGTATCACATAGGCTCCCGTTGAAATGTCAGGTGCTCTGAAAAATACCCAAGCCATAGTCGTCAATAAGAATACAATGACACCGGCAAGGAGCTTGCCCGCTTTGAGCCTGCTTAATGCCGCCGGCCAATTGGTAACCTTTTCTACGGTGAGATAACTTGCATGCAGCCCGCCCCATAAGATGTAATTGAGGCCAGCACCGTGCCATAGTCCCGAAAGGAGCATTGTGATCCATAAATTTATGTAGCTTCTCGCCGTTCCCTTTCTCGAACCACCCAGCGGAATGAATATATAATCGCGAAACCAGGTTGAAAGAGAGATGTGCCACCTGGACCAAAAATTTTTGAAGGAGGTGGCCAGATAAGGATGATTAAAATTGACTTTAAAATGAATGCCCATCCATTTTGCCAAGCCCCGGGCAATGTCACTGTAACCACTGAAATCAAAGTAAATCTGTAATGCAAACCCGATCATGACCAACCACCAATAAGGCGAAGATGTGTTGTGGAGATCATTCGAAAACGCCGAATTTACGAACGGTGCGATGTTGTCGGCGAGGACGGTTTTTTTAAAATATCCGAGGGCAATGAGGCGCAAGCCGTGCCACCGCTCAGTTTCGCTTACATTCCTAACACGTTTCAATTGTGGCAGCAAATCACCTGCTCGCACAATGGGTCCGGCGACCAGCTGAGGGAACAAAGACAAAAATGCAAAGAAGTGCAAAACGTTCCGTGTTGGCGAAAGGCTACCCCTGTAGACATCGACGGTGTAGCTCATCGATTGAAAAGTGTAAAAACTGATTCCAACAGGGAGTACACTGAAGAGTTCCGGAACGCTGGGCGCCGTCAGTGAAATGCCTGACCATTCGATAAGATTGTCGACGCCGCTTACTATGAAAAAAATATACTTGAACCCTATTAGAACTAGAAGGTTGGATGAAAGCGAAGCAAGTAGCAATAACTTCCGGAACCTCGGATACCGATGTATCCACAGACCCGCGGCAAAATCAATTAAGCCTGTCAGCAGCAAGAGTGATATGTAGCGCCAATCCCACCATCCGTAAAAAATTAGTGAAGCGATGGTTAAGTATCCCCATCGAAAATTCAACGGCAGCTTTTTGACAAAGCTGTAGAAGAAAAAAAACAGAAAAGCAAAACCAATGAAGACGATGGAGTTAAAAAGCATCCGGGCAACAGCAAGATCCGCAAAAATGCAAAAAAAATCTTTATGGAACTATTGGCGCTCACCGTTTCCCCGCCTGCCGCCGCGATGCGTCTTTTTTCGCAGATCATGTTATCACCCGCTCCTCGTCCGTCTTGCTGATCAGAAAGAATGATGCCACCATGAATGCGAAAATGCCATGTGTTAGCAGCTA
Source organism: Chryseosolibacter sp. (assembly GCA_035626495.1). Lineage (GTDB taxonomy): Bacteria > Bacteroidota > Bacteroidia > Cytophagales > Cyclobacteriaceae > Chryseosolibacter. The sequence continues at coordinate 652 of DASPNN010000800.1, read as the reverse complement.
GGTGAAAAAAGCGTTGTGTATGAATTTTTGAACCAGAAGAAAAAATAATCCAAAGAAAATCCTAATTCCTGACTTGTTCGCAAATCAGAAATTAGGAATTAGAAATTGGGAATTAGGAATTATTTATTGTTGCGCAAGAAGCTGCGGTAACGGCTATAGGTGAAATAGATCACCAATCCAATAACCATCCAGACTGCAGCAACAAGGATCGTGTCGGGATCCAACAAAACAATCATTGCTGAACAGACGATAATACCGAGAATCGGCACAAGGGGGACGAGCGGCGTCTTAAATGCGCGGGGAATCTCCGGGTTCTTCACACGCATGATCCACACACCCACACAAACAAGCACGAAGGCAAACAGGGTACCGATACTGGTCAGGTCGCCGGCCATGCTTCCGGGAATAAATCCGCCAAACGCGCCAACGAACGCAAGCAGGATCAGGTTCGATTTATAAGGCGTACGGAAGGTGGGATGAAGATCCGAAAATACCCTTGGCAGCAGTCCATCTTTTGACATGGAGAAAAATACCCGTGATTGTCCAAACAACATCGCGAGAATTACGGAAGAAAACCCGGCCAGGATGGCGACGTTGATCAGCTGCGCGAGCCAATTATAATCCTTCATGTACGTCTGAATAGCATACGAGA
>DASPNN010000799.1:0-2907 GCA_035626495.1 Chryseosolibacter sp. | reverse complement strand
TGAATCCAATAATGTTAAAATATTCATCAAATGACCTTCGGAGAGGAATGACCGTATCATATCACCAGGTTGTTACCGCGGAAAAGAACCGGCACTCAACATCCTTTTTGATGAATACATCTGAAAGACGCGACACCCGGTGGTTTTCCATAAAGTAGTTTCAGAAAAATATTTTTGATGCTCAATGCCTGTTCCCACGCGTAAAAAGTCGGCAAGGTAGCCGAAAACTTAGAACTTGGTAATAAAGCCTAGTCAAAATTTTGTTTACCAAAAGACTAATAAAACCAAATTATCTTTCGGGGAAACATGGTATTAACTCGATGATACTAAAAAAACTTATTCCCGGATCCACATAAACCATGGGTCGGCGAAAGATTTCATTCAAAATACCCTTCTATATTACACAAAAAGTCAAGCGATTCTTGTTTTATGTAACTTCCCCCTTTAACCGGGACTGGCTGCAGAAAAAATCCTGCGCTCCGATTGGTTCTATCCTGAATTTATTTTTTAACCTGAATTGGATGCAAGCGACTTAATCCCATGTTTTGTATGACACTAACCTGTGAGATCCGTCACTAAAAAACCATCTGAACACCGCAATGAAACTAACGAAAGCGATACGATACACTGTCATTTTTGGCCTGGCCGGAATGGCCATTTCGTTTTTTGTAATCTATGTGCAGCAGCACATCCTTAAGACGTACGAAACCCATATGCCCCTGTCGGTACTGGCAGACCAGGTCAAAGAAAAGGCTGCGGCATCCAATCTCAATTTGCAGGCGCTCCTCGCTGGCTCGACATCATTGAATTTTGATGAACATGTCGCTGCCCCGTTGGGTGGCGCGGTCCAGACATTGCAGGCTGCATACGAGGGAGCCTCCGTTGCGTCCGCAACTTATCTTCAAGTCGACGATGAAGACACACGGGCACTGTTGAAAGAAGCTTCGATCCAGGTTGAAAAGTTGTCGGCAATCTCCCGGGAAATCTGGGATGGACGCGGCAGCGGTGGGGCGATCGATGAGCGATATACAGCGAGCTACAAGCTGACGCTCGCGGCGGCGGACCGGCTTTCGGCGCAACTGCGGGCAAATGCCGAGCGCGAAACATCCGAACTTAATGGATTGTCCTGGATTTCTGCCGGCCTGGCGCTGCTTGGGTTCGCCAGTCTCTGTACATTTTTGTACCAGGTTCAGCGCTCAAGCGATAAACGAATTGGCGAGCACGCGAAAAAACTGGAAGAAGAAAAGAAACGCGTGAGCACGCTTTCGCAATTTATCGAGGCCGTTTCCGCAGGCAACTATGACATCGAACTCTCTGCGGCGTCTGAGGAAGATAACCTCACAGCAACGCTTGTTAACATGCGCAACAAGCTTAAACAAAACGCTGAAGACGACCGCAAGCGAAACTGGACAACGACCGGGCAGGCACAAATCGGCGAGATCCTGCGAGCAACCATCTCTACGAGTTCCGAGCTATATGACAACATCATTAAATTCCTCGTGAAATATACGAACAGCAACCAGGGTGGAATGTTCATTCTTAACGAAGAGAATGAATCGGACCGCTTCCTCGAACTGGTTGCCTGCTACGCGTTCGAGCGCAAAAAATACCTGGAGAAAAAAGTCCTGATCGGTGACGGGCTTGTAGGTCAATGTTTCCTGGAAGGCGAAACGGTCAGGCTGGTAGATGTACCGCATGAATATATACGGATCACTTCCGGGCTTGGCGGATCGAACCCGAGCGCGCTCCTGATTGTCCCCATGAAAGTAAACGACCGCGTGTATGGTGTGATCGAGCTGGCGTCTTTCAAGAAATACGAGGATTTTGAAATTGAATTAGTCGAAAAGCTCGCTGAAAGCATTGCCTCCACGATCTCGAACGTGCGGGTGAACGAGACGACGCGGATACTGCTTGAAAAGACTCAGCAGCAAGCCGAGGAGATGAAATCGCAGGAGGAGGAGATCCGGCAGAACATGGAGGAGCTCGAAGCAACCCAGGAAGAAATGCGACGCAAGCAGGCGATCCTCGAAAAGGAACTCGATCAATCGCAACGCCAGGCTGAGGCACTCAGACTACAGGAGAAGAAGCTTACGGAGTCACAGGACACGTTACAGGCGATTGTCGATAATATACCGCGGGCAATATTCTGGAAAGACCGCGATTTGCGCTTTCAGGGATGCAACAAAATCTTTTCCGACATCGCCGGCGCCAGTGCCCCGCACGAACTGTTCGGCAAGACGGATTTTGATATGGCTTGGAGCGCGCAAGCCGACGCTTATCGGAAAGACGACCTGGAAGTCATGCGCAGCAGGAAATCCAAACTCGATATCGAGGAGGTGAATATTAATAGTGAAGGAGAAGAATCCTGGGTGCGGACCAGCAAGGTGCCGATCGTCAGCCAGACCGGCGAGGTTGTTGCCATCCTGGGTATGTTTGAAGACATCACCGCATTGAAGCGCAGGGAGGCTGACGTTGCGCAGAAGCTGAGGGAGCGTGAACAGGCCTTGCAGGAGCTCAATGCCTTAAAGCAGCTGCTGCAAACCACAAAAAGGTAATCTGATGCTGCGGCTTACATCGGGGGTTACCTCCGGGACCGCTGCATCACTAATTGTCATGTGAATTTTTCGTACTTTTACACAACTGCTACCTCGCTGGCTATGAAAAAAATTTTTTTGCTATCAATAGCTGCGTTAATGATGACCACCGTCTCACTTTTTGCGCAGCAGGCCGAACGCAAGGATAAAGCCCCTGTCACTTATGAGGAGCTTTACGATGAGCCCTATTCGGTCAATAAGCTGTTTCTATCTTTTCAACCGCTGTACGGGGAATTGTTTGTCTCCAACATCAATGCGGGTTTTGGTTTGGAGGCCAATTATTATTACAAGGACAAAGCCGATTTCAGAGGCC
>DASPNN010000798.1:0-2661 GCA_035626495.1 Chryseosolibacter sp. | reverse complement strand
AAGGACTGCAAAGGTAAGCGTATTGGTGAAATTTGCAAAGCCCAGGGCATTCTCAGTTCTTAAAATCTCCTTCTAAAAGCAGGTTTACATAGGGGTCAAGTCGCATCTGCACGGGCTTTTTATCGTATTTTATAGAGTATTTCCCCGTTTTTTCGCTGATTTCGATTTTTTCAAGCTTTTTTTCACCCGATCCGGACTCTACCTCAATTTCCAGCGGAAACCGGAAAATATTGCCGTTTTGCACCTGGTTAACGACAATCTCGATCTCTTTGGAGCGCTCATTATATAACCACGATGCTTCCAGAACCGGGTGCCCGGGCGTGTAGAGCCATTGCCTGAAAAAGCCGGACAGGTCGCGTGCGCTGGCTTGCTCCATCACCCTCTGGAAATCGCCGGTTGCCGCGTTTGACTGCTGGTACTCTTTATAATATTGACGAACGCCCCGAAAAAACGCCGTATCCCCGACCTGGTGCCGGAGCATGTGAAGGACCCAGCTACCTTTCTGGTAAGAATTGGGGCTGAGGATCTCCAATAAATTTCGGGGAAGGGTTTCAAAAACGACCGGCAACACTTTCTGTTTATGAAAAGCCGCAATAGTTTTCCTGTCCGCCAGCATGGCGCGCGCGCGTTGTTCGGGACCAAGGACGAACTCGTTGTACAGGTGCGCAAAATACGTGGCGAACCCTTCGCTTAGCCACACATGGTGCCAGTCGATCTCGCTGGCCGAATCACCGAACCATTGATGCGCGATCTCGTGCGCAATCAGGTCATTGTGATCTGCCTTGCCGTTGACCGAATTTTCGAAGTAAAAAATGTTGCTTGCGTTTTCCATTCCTCCGTACATGGTCTTCGACTGCACATTCGCAAGCTTTTTATACGGGTAAGGTCCGATTTGCCTGACAAAAAACTCGAGGATGCGCGACGCGGCCGAGTAATCGCCAAACCCTTCTTTACGGTTTTGCGGATACACCCAATGCTCGACAGGGATGTCGTTAATCTTGCCTGCGTACTGGATGGCGAATCTCGCCACACCGATCACCATGACTTTTGTTGGAAGGGCAACGTCTTCGCGCCAGTGTGTGAGCTTCCGTCGCTTGTCCAGGAAACTCTCTTCCACCTTTAGGCCGTTGGCGATGGCTTCGTAAAATGGTGGAGCGATGACCTTGAATTCAACGGTAGCCTTATCTGCCGGATGGTCGACCACGGGCAGCCAGTGCCGTGCGCGGTTAGGCCAATTGTCGCCGAAAAAAGTCCGGTCACCGTATTTGTTTTTGCCGATGATCAAACCGTCTGCGGGGATACCGGAGTAATGAATTTGCAGTCGCAAATTTGAGCCGGCGGCCACAGGTTGCTCGAGGGTGGCCACAAGTTTCCCGTTGCGGTGAACGAAGGCGACCTTCCTTTCATCAACATACAAGGCGGAGACAGCCATACCCTTTCCGGCAGACATTTTTTCCATCAGGTCAAGCTCGATTTCGGATGTTGCCTTCACAACACTCAGGTGCACGATGGCGTCGCCGTAAATAACATCGGTGCTATCGTTTAGCTCGATGGTAAAAACATAATGTTTTATGTCGATGGTCGAACCGGGTGGGATCGCGGACGAAGAAACGGAGACAAAGACGATCACCAACAAGAGAGACGGTAGTTTCATAGATGCAAAGTCGTAAATAATATAATTTGTCACGGCAGTAATCAAGATTATTCCATGGTCGGGAATTTCCTGGAACGCAAATTACTTCCATACTTTTCGGAATCCCAATCTAGCATAGTTACTTCCTTCCGCAAGCTGGCATCGAAGTCACTTCTTTCCTCTGGGTGGCGGAAGTTACTTCCGTGCCTTTAGAAATCTTGATTCAAAAGCCGTACAGGTCAAGTTGGAAGTTATTTTCAAAACTCAATACGAGACTACCTAAATGTATTCGATGAACATACGCACTTCATCCCGAAAATCGTACAACATAACTTTTGCACAGTCTATTCCCTGGCGACTACCTTCACCTCCATGCGTCTGCTACTTGCCCTTACATTTCCAATCGCGCTTGATTGGGGCTTCTTCGCCCACGAACGCATCAACAGACTTGCCGTGTTTACGCTGCCTCCGGAAATGATCGGCTTCTACAAAGCTAACATCCACTACATCACCGAAGCTTCTGTTAACCCCGACCGCCGCCGTTTTTTTCTCGCCGATGAAGCGCCACGTCACTATATCGACCTTGACCATTACGGCGACAGTGCGTTTCATGTCCTTCCGCGGTATTGGAACAAAGCTCTGGAAGAATTCACTGAAGATACACTAAAGGCATACGGGGTCGTACCGTGGCATATTCATCGCATGTATTTCCAGCTACGGGATGCCTTTGCCGTGAAGGACCCATCCGAGATCCTCAGACTGTCAGCCGAAATCGGGCATTACATCGCCGATGCACACGTGCCGCTCCACACAACCGAAAACTACAATGGCCAGCTCACCGGTCAAGAAGGCATTCACGCGTTGTGGGAATCGCGGCTGCCGGAACTGTTTGCCGAGAATTACGACTTTTACGTAGGGAGACCGGACCACATTTCCAATACGCAGCTCGCTGCATGGAAAGCGGTCGAATGTGCGCACGCCGCCGTGGACTCGGTGCTTTACCAAGAAAAAAAACTCTCCGAAGATTT
>DASPNN010000797.1:0-3908 GCA_035626495.1 Chryseosolibacter sp. | reverse complement strand
TATGATCAGTACCTGCAATCCGCAAACCGCATCGACGCGATGTTGGCGGAGCTGTGGTCGTGGCTGCAGTCCCAACCCGAATACCGCAATCAAACGACATTGCTGATCACCACGGATCACGGGCGGGGTATTGGAAAAAATTCATGGCGAAACCACCGGCTTCTCGCGCGGGGTTCGAGGCACATCTGGTTTTCGGTTATTGGACCCGACACGCCAGCCTTCGGAGAGCTGAAGTTCAAGGGCAAATATTATCAAAAGCAGGTAGCCAAAACGTTGGCCGCCTTCCTCGGCCTGAAATACAAGGCAAGGCGGACGCCGGGCGAAATTGTACATACCATGATTGCCGTTCCTGAGCCGGGTACCACAACACGCAACACCGTACCAAGTTTGCCTGCGCCGGAAAAAAATAAATAGCCTTTCACCGCACCCGGCCAAGGTCCACCTTAAGGATTACGGGATTTACAAGCTGGTCGGCAGGTTTCAGACGGCGATCGTCGGTATAGCCGCTCCAAAGACTGTTTGCTACATAGTACAATGTGTCGCCGTACAAACACCCATTCGTCGGCTCATTGAATGCAGGATGCGCTTTGTCGATGAGGGTACAAGATTCAAGCGTGCGGTAATCGCGGCCCAGCGTAAATGCTACGACACGCATCGGTTGAATATAGTTTTGGATGGCAATAAGCTTCTTTTTATGAAAAATCAGTCCGTCTATCGATTTGGTCGAAAATTCAAATTTTGGTTCGAGCCTCGTTAGGAGTTTGCTTTTTACATCAAGCCTGAAAATACCTTTAATGTAATCGGCGATAAACAAAAACTTACCCTTGTCGTCGAAGGTGATGCCCTGGATATTCCAGAACTGTGACGCGGTGTAAAACAACTCCAGGGTATCGGCCGACTCGTTTACTCTGAAAATGTGATTGTTCTTGCTGTCGGAAACATACGCGTTACCGGCTGCGTCGAGTATCAGGTCTCCGAAGATGAATTCGCGTTGTGCGGCTCCCGGCGGATAAAACTTGCGAAGGAGCTTTTTGGTGCCGATATCGTACATGAAAACGGCAGACATCGCATTGGCGGGTCGTTCTTCCATTTCTGCCATCGGTGAAGAGCAGGCCCATAAAATATTTTTTTTCCGATCGACTTTAACAGCAAATACGGAAGTAAGACCGTCCTGTGACTGGCTTGTAAAATCGGACACACGGCCGTGCACGTCGATGCGGATGATCTTTGCTTTGTGGATACTGGCGCCATAAAATATTCCATATGTTTCGCCGGCAGCGATGCTTTCCACGTGAAGTGTGCGGTCCGGTATCATAAATGCCGTGTCGGAACTGATCACGGTTTCAAGCAGCCGGGTTTGCAGGTTTTGCAGTTCGGCGAAACGCGGCGTGCGCGCGACCGCGGCGAGATCAGGATTCGTCAGGTCCGCTTTCGCATTTTCATGCAGTGTTTTCCGCAGCATCGATATTGCCTCCTCTGCCCGTCCGGTCAATGACGCCGCAACAGCCGCCTGGTAGCTGAGCGCCGGGTGATAGGGGTTCAACCTGTATGCGCGGGAAATTATCGAATAAAATTCGCCGTAGCTCCCAGCCTTATACGCTTCCCTTGCTTTGCTGTAATAAAGCTGTGTGGAGTCAACCTGCGCATTTACGGCCGATGCGATGAAAATGGAAAGGACGATTGCCGAAAGACGCATGCATTACTCGTTTCGCAATGTTTTCGCCGGGTCCACGAGCGCTGCCTTGAGCGCCTGGAAACCGGCTGTGCCAAATGCGATGACCAGGCACAATGCCGACGCCATCACCACCGGCCACACGCCGATGGTCGTCCGGTATGCAAAATCTTCGAGCCATTGGTTCATAACCCAGTAGGCCAGGGGAATACCGATGGCGATGGCTATTATGACCAGCTTCGTGAAATCCGATGTTATGAGCAAGACGATATTTGCGGCGGTCGCTCCAAGAACTTTACGAATGCCGATTTCCTTGGTCTTCTGTGCGGCCGAGAATGAAACCAGCCCCAGCAGTCCCAGTGAGGCGATAAAGACAGCCAGCGCCGCAAAGAGTGTGAAGATCATGCCTGTCCGCTGTTCGGAAGCATACAGTTGATCATATTGTTGATCCAGAAACTCATATTCGAAAGGACGCTGCGGGATAACCTTTCCGCATATCTGCTTAAGCTGTAATACGACTTGCGGCATGTCGGATGAGCTGATCTTGACAAACATGTGGTTGTAATCGATCTGGTTGAACAGCACCAGCGGACCGATCGGGCTGTGCAGTGAAGCGTAGTGGAAGTCGCGGATAACGCCGACAATTTCACCGCGTCGACCAGATAGCCGGACTTTGGTGCCAAGGGCTTTTTCGGGTTCCAGGTAGATCGTTTTCAGCAGGGATTCGTTGACGATGAACGAATAAAACGTATCGGTTTCCACGCGATGAAAATCTGCCTCGTTGAAATTCCGTCCCTGAACGAGTTCCATGGTCAGTGCGGGAACGAAACCGGTATCCGCGGCGACGGCAGTGACGAGAATTCCCCTGTTGTCCGGCGCGCTTTCGAGATTGAACCCATAGCCACCCCGTATTAACGTGGGAGATTCTGTACCGCGTCCGACCGACTCCACAAACCCGGTTCGCATGAACTCCGTCTTCAATTGATTGAACGCAGTGTGGGTCGCCTGATCTAGGGGAAGGATCATCACATTTTCTTTTTTGTATCCCAGTTTCTTGCTTTGAATGAATTCGAGCTGTTTAAGGATCACCACCGTGCCTATGATCAGCGTGATGGAAACGCAGAACTGCGTGACCACAAGTATTTTTCGCAACCAGATCCCTTTGCCGGAAAACTTGAAGTTTCCTTTTAAGATGCTGACCGGTCTGAAGCCAGTGATCGCGAACGCGGGATACGCCCCAGACAAAAGTGCGATGACTGTCAGCGCCATCAGAGCGGTTGCAATAAAAGATGGCTCGTAGAATGTCGACGTCGCGATCTCCTTGCCGGTTACGGAATTGAAAAGCGGCAAAATTGCCAGTGCAATGACGAAAGCGACGAAAAATGCCAGAAATGTGATCAGCACCGATTCACCCATGAATTGTCCAAAGAGCTGACCACGGTGAGCGCCGACAACTTTCCGGATGCCCACCTCCTTGGCACGGCCGGCCGCTCTGGCCGTTGCGAGATTAACATAATTAATACACGCGATGAGCAGGATCAGGAGTGCAATGGCAGAAAAAATGTAAACATACTGGATGTTGCCAACCACCTCAAATTCGCTTTCGTAAGGAGAGCGGAGATGGATATCCGTGAACTTCATGAAATTGTAACGCACATAATCGCCTGGATTGGTAAGTTCTGACCCCACCGCCCGCTTAACAACTTCGTTTGTTTTCGAGGCAACCGTGTTCACATCAGCGTTTTCATGCAGCACTACGAATGTCTGAAAGTTTGCGCTCCACCAAATGGGCTGCTCACGCGCCACCCGCAGTGAGCTGAAGGACGCAAGGAAATCAAATTTGAAAAACGAATTCGACGGCACGTCTTTCATCAGGCCGGTGATAATATACTCGCGCGAATTATTGATGAGGAGCGTTTTCCCAACCGGGTCCTCGTTTCCGAAATATTTCTTCGCCGACGATTCGGTCAGGATCAAGGAGTAGGGATCGGTCAGTACGGTCTTCGGATTTCCCTTCAGAAGCTCGAAAGAAAACACGTCGAAGAATGCGCTGTCTGCGAAGTAAACCTTTTCCTCCTGAAACAGCTTGTCGTCTTTCCGGACGATGTATGGATTCCAGGCGGCCGGGTTATATACCCTGACACCTTCCTCTATCTCCGGAAATTCCTTCAACGCCGGCAGCAGCGCGGTTGGAGATACCGAAGTTTTAAAAGTCTGACCGCCGAAGCTGGATTCC
>DASPNN010000796.1:0-5522 GCA_035626495.1 Chryseosolibacter sp. | reverse complement strand
TTCGGGGTTGCCAAACATCACGCCGATTTTTTCGCGCAGCTGGTTGATAAAGACGCACGCGCAACCGGTCTTGCTGATCGTTCCGGTAAGCTTCCGAAGTGCCTGCGACATCAATCGCGCCTGCAAGCCCATTTTGCTGTCGCCCATTTCTCCTTCAAGTTCACCCTTGGGAACCAGCGCTGCAACCGAGTCGATAACAATAATGTCGATGGCTCCGGACCGGATTAAGTGATCTGCAATCTCGAGCGCCTGTTCGCCGTTGTCCGGCTGTGAGATCAACAGGTTTTCCGTATCGATGCCCAATTTCTCGGCGTAGGCTTTGTCAAAGGCGTGTTCTGCATCGATAAATGCGGCCAGTCCACCTTTTTTCTGCGCTTCGGCAATGCAATGCATTGTCAATGTAGTCTTACCAGAAGACTCCGGGCCGTAGATTTCAGTGACGCGGCCACGTGGAATTCCACCGACACCGAGCGCAATGTCGAGGCCGAGGGAGCCCGTCGGTATGGATGCGACGTCCGTAACTTTATCGTCGCTTAATTTCATCACTGTACCCTTGCCGTAGGTCTTTTCTAATTTATCGATCGTAAGTTGAAGTGCCTTTAATTTTTCTTTTGCGTCACTCATGGGATTTATCTGTTGTGTTTATTTCTATCTCGTCTCCAAATTTTGCGGGGTTCTAACACCCGTTTGTGGGGGAAAATATATCGCCATACAATCTTCGCGGAAGAGGCAAATTACGACTTCCTTCGAATTTACAGTGCGTAAATATTCAAATGTTTTCATGACAAAGAGTGTCACGCTTTATGAGGCACTTTCGGATCTGCTTTAACCGGCCACCCGTAATTGAATTGTATTCAGCTGCTTCGGTAATGGAAAATTTCTACATCTTTTTATCTTGCACAGATTGATCCGACGGCACGGCAAATGATTTCCCTTAAATGATTCAATGAAAAAGGCACGTACGATACTCAAACGCGTCTTCGCGACTTTGGTGCTTATTGCGGGCCTGTTTACTTTTCTCTATTGGGACATCGTAGTCTATGCGGCGCGCCAGGCAAAAGGTCAGCTCAGAATTGTCTGGAATGCCAGACCGGTGGAAGGGTTCCTCGCCGACCCGATGTTTCCAGACTCACTTAAACAAAAGCTCGAGCTCATCCGCGAAGTCCGCCGATTTGCGATCGACTCGCTTGGCCTGAAAGACACTAAGAATTATAAGACACTCTTTGACCAGAAAGGGGAGGAGATCATGTGGGTGGTGACGGCTTCAGAACCCTTCCGGCTCAAAGCAAAGGAATGGAGCTTTCCGGTCGTCGGCTCTTTTCCCTACAAAGGATTTTTTGACAAGGAGCTTGCGCTTGCATTGAAGCAAGACCTTGAAAAAGAAGGGTGGGACGTAAGTATCCGCAACCCCGGCGGCTGGTCAACACTCGGCTGGTTTACCGATCCGATCTTGAGCAAGATGCTCGATCGCAGCGAAGGCGATCTGGCGAACCTGATCATCCATGAAATGTCCCATGCAACGATCTTTGTGAAAGACAGCATAGACTTCAACGAAAACCTGGCAACTTTTATCGGTGATCGCGGCGCCGAAAAATTCCTAATCAGCAAGTATGGCGCTGACTCTAAGGAGTTCCGCAGTTATATCGACGAGGACAAAGACTATCTCAAATTTTCGGATCACATGCTGCGTGGAAGCGAAAAGCTTGACAGCCTTTACAAAACCATGGGTGACGATATGCCGGTCGCTGAGAAGAAAGAATTGAAAAAGCAGATGATACAACGCATTATCTTCAATCTTGACACGCTGAGTCTTTCTGCCACCACGGGGAATCCCTCATCGCGTTATAAGGATCGTCTTCCCAACAACGCGTACTTTATGAATTTCCGGCGCTACCAGGCAAAGCAGGATTTTTTTTGGGAAGAGTATCGTAACCGTTTTCAAGAGAATCTGAAAGCGTATACACAATACCTGAGCGGGAAATATCCGTTCATGTAGGCGCAGCAAGCTTGTTAAATTTGTGTTATGTCTATGCTTTCGAATTGTTAACAAATCGTTTCCGGTTTTTTATACAGGCTATTCGAACCTACTTTTGTTTCAAACACGATGCTTATGGGAAACAAGCAGAATCACAAAGTGCTTGTCGTAGATGATGAAGAGCCGATCCTCGAACTGTTGAAATACAATTTGGAAAAGGGCGGGTATGAGGTGAAAACAGCCACCGACGGTATGAAGGCTATCGAAATCGCCAGGAGCTTTCAGCCCGATGTGGTGCTGCTCGATATTATGATGCCGAAAATGGATGGAGTCGAAACCTGCCGGCTGATCCGCCAGATCCCCGAAATGTCAAAGTCGTTTATCGTGTTTCTGACCGCACGGGCGGAAGAGTACTCGGAAGTGGCAGCATTTGATGTCGGGGCCGACGACTACATTACCAAGCCCATCAAGCCGCGCGCGCTGCTTAGTCGCCTGAGCGCAATCTTCCGACGCGAATCCAAGACCTCACCGGCCAGCGCAACCATCGTGGTCGGAGACCTGACGATAGACAGAAGCAGCTATACAATAAACATCCACGATCGCGAGGTGAACCTGCCCAAGAAGGAATTTGAGCTGTTGTATTTTCTGGCGCAAAACCCGAACAAGGTTTTTAGTCGGGAAGACTTGTTGCAGAACATTTGGGGGACCGATGTTTACGTCCTGGCACGCACCGTGGATGTCCATATTCGCAAAGTGCGTGAAAAAATTGGCGAGGAGTATATTACCACTGTCAAAGGTGTCGGCTATAAGTTCGCCCTCGGTTGATCCGTTGAAGCGCGAGCCGGCGGGATAAACGCAGTTCTCTGCAAAATCAATTATCTTTGCGCATGATCTACAGCTCCGGCACGCTGTCGCTCGTTCTGGCGGCAGGCATCTCTCTTGCCACTGCCCTCTTACTCTTACTCTTTGCCGGAGCGAATGTGAATGTTTTGACTATCGGCGCCATTGTTTTCGCCGTTTCATACGCGGCGGCATTCTACGTCCTTCACACTGTCTTTTTTAATCATATCGTCCGGATCTCCGACCTGATCGCGAGACTGAAGGGGACGGACGGCGAAGACACCGACCGACCGGCCGGCAACCCGCTGGAGATCATCCGGGAGGAGTTTGCATATCTTGCCGAGCAGAACGAAGAGGAAATTGAACGTTTGAAAAAACTCGAAGCATTTCGGAAAGAATTTATCGCCGACGTATCTCATGAACTGAAAACCCCGCTCTTCGCAGCGCAAGGTTTCGTTCATACGTTACTCGATGGCGCCGTCAATGATAAAACGGTGAGGACAAAATTTCTGCGCAAAGCAGCAAAGAGCCTGGATGGCCTGGACGGACTGGTACAGGACCTGCTGACGTTGTCCCAGATAGAAACCGGTCAGATCAAGATGCATTTTGAATTGTTTGACATTCACGAATTGACGGAGGAGGTTTTTGAACAGTTCGAGAACAAATCGGACCGTAAAGAAGTTAGTTTGCGTATTGAAAGCGATAACAAAAGAGTATTCGTATATGCCGACCGGCAGCGGATTGCCCAGGTAATAACCAACCTGATTTCGAACGCGATCAAACATTCAATGGAAGGCGGCGTCGTCGTCGTCCGGTTTTCGGCGGGAAAAAAAATGGTAGAAGTCTCAGTCGAGGATTACGGGGAAGGAATTCCCGCCGAGCACCTGCCCCGGATCTTCGAGCGATTTTACCGTGTGGATAAGAGCCGCAGCCGCGAGAAGGGTGGAACAGGGCTGGGCCTTGCCATTGTTAAGCACATACTGGATGGACATAATACCAAGGCGGACGTTGAAAGCATTCCTGGCAAAGGCTCTGTATTCAGCTTTAAACTCCCGCGAAAAAAATATGACAAGGATGGACCTGAGTAAGATGACAGATGACAGACCGGGCAGCGAGGGCAAATCGGCCAAACCGCAGAAATTCGCGTTCCGTGAAAGTATCCTCTTTGAGGACGAGGACTATGTTCTAATCAATAAGCCGCCGTTCATCTCGACGCTGGAGGACCGGAATGATCGTACAAACCTGCTCGCCTTGGCACGTCATTACGTCGAATCGGCACAGGTTTGCCACCGGCTTGACAAAGAGACGTCCGGTGTGCTCGCCATTGCCAAAAATCCCGAAGCCTACCGGCATATGAGTATCCAGTTTGAGAAGCGCCAGGTGGTGAAGGTATACCATGCGGTTGTTGATGGCATCCATAATTTTAAGGAAACGCTGGTAGATGAACCGATCCTGAAGCTTGACGATGGTACGGTGCGCATCAGTCGCCGGGAAGGTAAGCCGGCGCAGACATATTTTACTACATTAAAGACTTTCCGGCAGCATACCCTTGTCGAATGCCGGCCAATTACAGGGCGCATGCACCAGATCCGGGTGCACCTGTCATCGGTTGCGGCGTCAATCACCGGGGATGAGTTGTATGCCGGTAAGCCATTTTTATTGTCGGCGATAAAAAGGAAGTATAACCTGAAAAAGGGCACTGAAGAGGTGTCGTTCATCCGCCGTATGGCGCTGCATGCATTTTCTCTGGAATTTGACGATCTATCAGGGGTTCGCAAAAAAGTAGAGGCGCCTTATCCGAAGGACATGAATGCGTTGCTAAAACAGCTCGAAGCCAATGGGTGAGAGAGGGCAGAACCGTGAAATAATCTGATTATTAGACAATTACGTTCACACTAAGGCCAACCCCCCCTTTTTCAACGGATGGCGCAAGGCGGCGGAATTCGAGCATTTTCTTTAATCAACTTGCATTTACGGTCAAGTAAATTTACCTTTGTGTCCCTTTTTAAAGGGGTGTACCCATAGAACTACTACATAAAAATGGATCATAATAGTTATAAAACCACTTATGCAAACAAGGCCACGGCTGAAAAGGGCTGGGTAATTGTTGACGCCAATGCGCAGGTGCTTGGCCGGGTGGCGAGCCAGATCGCGAAGGTCATTCGTGGAAAGCATAAGCCGAGCTATTCTCCGCACGTGGATTGTGGCGACCATGTCATTGTCATTAACGCCGAGAAAGTTAAAATGACCGGCAAAAAATGGACTGACAGGGTGATTTTTACCCACTCCGGCTATCCGGGTGGTCAGCGGGAGCATACGCCTACTTTGATCCGTTCAAAGCATCCGGAAAGGCTGATTGAGCATGCCGTACGCGGAATGCTGCCCAAAAACAGATTGGGACGCGAATTGTTCCGGAGCTTGCACGTCTATGCCGGTTCAGAGCATCCCCACGAAGCACAACAACCCAAAGAATTAAAGTTCTGATAAATGCAGATCATCAACAAAATCGGTAGAAGAAAGACATCTATTGCCCGGGTCTATGTGAAGCCTGGTAAAGGTGACATAAGGGTAAATGACCGCGACCTGAAAGAGTATTTTCTTTCCGAGATCCATCAAACCACAGTGAAGCAGGCGCTTGCTGCAGTAAAGGCTGACAATCAATACGATGTTACCGTGAATGTTGAGGGCGGCGGAATAAAAGGCCAGG
>DASPNN010000795.1:0-4411 GCA_035626495.1 Chryseosolibacter sp. | reverse complement strand
TTTCTTGCAACTAAAGCGATATGAATCCTACCAACATTGCCAAGCTGTCGTTGATGATGCTACTCGAATATTTTATTTGGGGCGCCTGGTACGTTACGATGAGCACATACATGACAGTGTTCCTGAAGTCAACAGGCACGGAAATCGGAGCGGCGTACAGCGCGCTGGCGATCGCGACAATTATCTCGCCTTTCTTTGTCGGCATGGTGGCCGACCGTTATTTCGCTGCCCAAAGGATTATGGGGGTGCTGCATATTCTCGGCGCCGTATTGCTTTATGTCGCCACGGAAGTGACGGACAACACGGTCTTCTATTGGGTAATACTGTTTTACTCGCTGTTATACATGCCGACGATCGCGCTGTCGAACAGCATTGCCTTTCATCAGATGTCGGATCCTGGCAAGCAATTTCCCTGGATCAGGGTTTTCGGCACGGTTGGCTGGATCGTTGCTGGCCTGACCATCGCGGCATTGAAAGTCGAGGAAACTTCTCAGCTGCCATTCACATTTCACATGGCGGCGATTGCGTCGCTGGCGCTGGGCATCTTCAGTTTTTTTCTTCCACATACGCCTCCGAAAGGAAAAACAGAAACCGCGTCGAGTGCGATCGGTACCGAGGCATTTGTATTGTTCCGCGACAAACCCTACCTCGTGTTTTTCATTGCGGCGATCCTGGTTTGTATTCCGCTCTCATTTTACTATGGGTTTGCGAACGTTTTCCTGAACACGATCGGGATGGACAACGCAGCTGGCAAGATGACCCTTGGCCAGTTTTCAGAAGCAATTTTCATTCTCGCCATCCCCTTCCTGTTCAACAACATCGGGGTGAAGAACATGATCCTGATCGGAATGGTGGCATGGATACTCCGTTATTTCTGCTTCGCGTATGGCAATGTCGATGCTAACCTGTGGATGCTGTATGCCGGCATTGTTCTTCATGGTATATGCTACGACTTCTTTTTTGTCACCGGATACATGTATACCGAGAAGAAGGCGGGACCGCAGATCAAGAATGCCGCGCAGGGATTATTCACCTTTGCAACTTATGGCGTCGGGATGCTGATTGGCACATTGGTTTCCGGGTTCGTCACGGATTTCTACACAAATGAACTGGGCCGCGACTGGACCAGCATCTGGTTTGTCCCCGCGGGTATTGCATTGTTCGTGCTGGTGTTTTTTATTCTCTTCTTCAAGGAGAAAAAAACCATCGAACAGGCGGTATAACAAAGACAACATTTCAAATTCTATATACACATGAACATCGCCATGCTTGGGTCCGGCTTTATCGGACGATTTTATGCAGATTCACTACAGGGTTACCGCAGCAAAGACAAAATTGTAACGATCTATTCACGGAGAGACGAGAGCGCGAAAAAATTTGCCGCCGACTACAAGGTGCCGTTCGCCACAACGACGATGGAGGATGCGATCAACCGCCCTGAAGTGCAGGTTGTCTGCATCTCGTTACCGAACAATCTTCATGAGGAAGCGGTGATGCTGTGCTGCAAGCACAAGAAAGCAGTGATCACCACAAAACCGCTTGGCCGGAACGCAGCAGAAGCGAAGCGAATGCTTGAGGCCGTGGAGAAAGCAGGCATTTTCAACGGCTATCTCGAAGACCTTGTGTATACGCCGAAATTCCTGAAGGCGCATGAAAGCGTGAAGAATGGAGCGCTCGGACGGATACTTTGGGCCAAGTCCCGGGAAACACATCCTGGGCCGCACAGTGATTGGTTCTGGGATATTGAACAGGCGGGCGGCGGTTGCATCTTGGATCTCGGCTGCCATTGCGTGGAAATCACTCGCAGCTATATCGGCAAAGACATCAAGCCGGTAGAAGTGATGTGCTGGGCAGATACGCAGGTGAAACCCATCGATGCGGAAGACCACGCCATTGGACTGGTGAAATACGAAAACGGGGCAATCGGTCAGTTTGAAGTGAGCTGGACTTTCCGCGGCGGGCTCGACCTGCGCGACGAAGTCATGGGAACCGAGGGTACAATCTGGATAAACAGTTTTCTGCGGACAGGCTTCGAAATGTTTACCACAGGCAAGAGCGCCGATTATGTGGCTGAAAAAGCAGAAAGCAATTCAGGCTGGCTGTTCCCGGTAGGCGATGAGCTGAACGAACTCGGCTATAACCATATGTTTGCCGACATGTTTAATGCAATGGAACAGGGCAGGCCGCCGAAGGAAACTTTCTACGACGGATACGTGGTAAACGCCGTGCTTGATGCGGCTTACCGGTCAGCCAAAACCAAGCAATGGGAGCCAGTAAAACTGGACGTATGGCGCGGACGAACCGGCGTAAGCAAGGACAGCCACCTCCAGGAATACGACACCGACAACTACCTTGTCAAAGAAGAAGTAACCCATTATGGCGCCAGGAAGGTGATCCTGAAAAACAAGAGGACGGGAAAGATCACCGAAAAAGTTCTGTCCTGAGAAGAGGCTGTTTTGAAGTCCGCGCATTGGGGTGCGGACTTTTTTCACCTGTTAATGCCGGTGAGCCTGCCTGACGATCGAGACAAATCTTTCCGACAGTTGTTCGCGTGAATACTTCCTCTCCCCGAGGAGACGAGCGTTGCGCTGGTACCGGCCCAGGAGGACGCGATCGTGAATAAAGGGCGTAATCTTTTCGGTGAAGTCATCCGGTTTCGAGCGATCAATCCACACACCACATTCGTTGTTTTCGATCTCTTCGCGAACCCAGCCGCCGAAGTTTACCAGGATCAGTTTGCCTGCGGCCAACCCGTCGAAAAATTTGTTTGGCGAACCGGTTTCGAGCACAGGTGCTGATCGATAAGATATAAACGCGGCATCGGTGACATTGAGCACTTCTTTTACACCATGCCTGTTTTGGAACGGGATAAAAGACAGGTTGGTTAATGACAGCCGGTGCGAATGAGCCCGTAGAGATTCCAGCATTGCACCGTCGCCGCAGATTAGAAAATGGACCGCCAATCCTTTATGCAGGGATTGTTTTGCGCATTCTACCAAGTGCTCCAATCCGTTTGCGTACCCGAGAGTGCCCATATAACCGACTACAAATTTTCCAGTGACGCCGAATTTCATCTCAAGCTCCCGCTGCTTTTGTTCCGGGTGGTAGAACTGTATATCACTCATGTTTTCAACAATATGAACCAGTTTGCCTGGAGCTTTCGATGCAATACCTGCCTTGATCGGGCGGGAAAGCGCCACAATCGCCGATGCCCGTCTGTAGATGCTGCTTTCGAGGTTGTACAATATTTTTTTCAACGGCCTGTTTTTGATAAACCCCATTTGGATGGGCGCCTCAGGCCACAAGTCTCCCACTTCGAAAATATAAGGAATCCCGTACAGCATTTTGACGGCGATCGCGGCAATTCCGACCGTCAACGGGACGGATATTGCGTAACATAGCGACACGTCGTGAAACCGCCTGGCAAGGGTTACCGCGCGGGCCATATAACTCAGGAATGCGCGCGTCCGCTTGTAAAAGCCATAACGGTTCCGGTACCCGACAGGCAGGTAGTGGACTTCGAGCCCTTCAACGATCTCGACCTTGTACCTTCTTCCGTTGTAAGCCGTGATGATGATCACGCGAATGCCTCGGTCTGCCAGCGCCCTGACCAGGTAGTACGAACGCAATGCCCCGCCAGTCTGAGGAGTGTTGAAATGCTGGTGAAGAAGCAGAACTTTCACGTTCGCAAGGAAACTAAATCAGCGTGAGTATCCGAATTGCCGGACAAGTTTTTATGTCGGTGCAACGAATCACGCCCGAGACACGGTGAACTCTGCTGAAAAAACAAAAAGTCGCGGCACACGCGGCGACTTGATTGGCAAAATAGAATGAAAATCTGCATGACGCCCGGGCGAGGGCGTATCGGTAAAGCGACCTACCGGCAGAAGGTGCTACCTGTTCGCCGGGTGATTCTTTGAATAACTCAGGATATTAAGAATCGTCGAGTTCGACGGCTGAAGTTGCGCATCGTTCATGGATTTAAGCATTTCGCATAAATCGTTGTACAATGTCATCAGTTCGCTGTCGCAGATCAACGCTTTGTCAATCTCCTTCTTCTCCTCCTCCGTGGTCTCGCGGTATAAATACCTGATCAGGTCCGTCTGGGTAAAAGTTTTTATCATAGGCTCTGTGTTTTACCATCTTCTTGCGCAGGTTAATCAACGCATAACGCATCCTTCCCAATGCAGTATTAATACTTACACCGGTGCGGGTCGCTATTTCCTGAAAGCTCATTTCCAGATAGTGCCTCATGATCAGAACCTGTTTCTGCTCGGTAGGCAACTCTTTAATATAGTCTCTCAGTTTTGAGCGTGTTTCCCGCATCACCTGCTTGTCCTCCATCGATTCTTCGGCAAAATCAATAGAGTTAAAAAGCCTGCTCCCGTCTTCCAGCACTACCTCCGGGTAA
>DASPNN010000794.1:0-2115 GCA_035626495.1 Chryseosolibacter sp. | reverse complement strand
TTTTCTGATTACAACTTCGTTATTCAACTCCAGATACAAAGGCAGTGATGGCATAGAGCGCAACACGGCATTCAACACGAAATATGTACTCAATGTACTCGCGGGTAAGGAGTGGAGACTGGCGAAGAACGGAAAGTTTCTGTCCGTTAACATGAAGTTGACGACGATCGGCGGAAAATATCTTACGCCGGTCGACTTCGAAAGGTCGCAGCAATATCAGCGAACAGTTTATCGGGAAGACCTCGCTTTCAGCCAGCGCGCCGACGCTTATTTCCGCGCGGATTTGAAACTCTCGTATCGCAGGGAATACAGGAAGAGCACCCTGGAGATCTCGCTGGATCTTCAAAATGTGACCAACAACAAGAATGTGTTCACTCAAACTTACAATGCCCGGACGAATACCGTGGTCACACAGTATCAACAGTCATTTTTTCCCGTGCCGTTTGCAAGATTCACATTCTGAGCATGAAGGCCGCCAGATTTTAAGCTTCAAATAGCCACCGCTTGAATGCGTTGCGAGATGATTGCTTGAGTTTTTTGGGACGTTATCCCGATCAGGACATCCAGAGGATCAACAATGATAAGAGTGCCATTATGATCATCATCGCGAGGTTCTCCCAAAAGCGCCATTGCATGTTTGGCGTATGCAGACGAATCAACCTTCTAACCATAGGTATGATATAAACGAGAATTTATAGCTGCTTGGTTTCTGAATTTAATGAATTTTTTCTGTTTAAACGTCTAAAGCGACAGAAAAGTGTAAAAACAACGTTTTTGCGTTAGAAATGGATCGGCTCGGGGCCTAGGAATTTTTTTGCTTTGCGATCTTTTCCTGCCAGAACGTAGGTGAGGCCCATGTTGATGAGTATTTCAGTGGGTTCACCCTGGCGGTATTTGCGGTGGGCACGGATCGCTTTGCGGTGATAACGGATCGATTCCTTGTAATGACCATTGAGCGCAAGCGCGAAGGCCATTCCGAAATAACTTTCCGGCAAATCCTGCTTCATCCCCTGTGATTCATAGTAATCCATCAGCCGCTCAAAAATCGCGATGGCGCGGTGCGGCTGATCAGTAGCCAGAGCGTTGTTAATGTGTTGATAAACTTCCGCCGATGGGTTCGCGGCGACGACGATTTCCTGTCCCGAGACGATCAAAGGACAGCAAGTGAGCAGGATTAGGTAAAGGGTTTTCATAAACTCAGAGCTTTCACTAACAACGGATAAATCAGTTTTCTGTTTTGGTGGCAATGGTCTCATTTTGTCGTCTTGTGCGGGCGGTTTTGTGCACACCGACAAATTTCTTGCCTGCGAACGTTTGCAAATGGGGCAGCATCAAGCCGTGCCTGTAAATTATCCTCTACGAATAGTAAAAAAGTACTACGAAATTTTTTTCCCAACTACCGCCTTTCCCGGATGCGAGATTCCGTGAGACCCCTGATTGAGAGGGGCCGATTCAATGCGTAACGTTGTGTTCATACACACTTCATTATGCGATCATCCCTTTTGATGTTCTTCCTGCTGATTTCTGTTTGCGTGGTGCGCAGCCAGGATCTCATCCAGGAAAAATTCAACAACGCCTACGCCTTAAGCCAGCAAAAGAATTACAGGCAAGCGCTTGCGGAATATAAATCGATTATCGACCAGATCCCCGCACATTCGCCAGCCCGGCTCCAGGCGTCGTGGTGCTACCTGATCTTGGGTGAGGTCGCCGAATCGGCACGACAGGCAGATTTGGCTGTGATGATGGACCCGTTTTATCAGGCGGTTTACTCGATGAAAGCATACGTGTCGTATGCTCAAGGCGATCCGAAAGCAGAGCAATTTCTCAGGCTCGCTATCTGGATGTCTTCGGACGATTCAATCCTTCAATACTTTCAGAAAGACTATGATGACCTTGTTGAAGCCGGTGTTCAGCCTCAAGTATTCCGCGCGTTGAAAAACAAGACGGCGAAGCTCTTCGATGAGCGCAACAAGAGTTTTGGACCCGTGATCACGGATATCAGCAAGGGCCAGCAACTCCTCGCAGAGGGGAACGGCGGCGGAGCTGTATCAGCGTTTCAGAACGCCATCCGGATGGCGTTGTTTCCGTCTGAGTTCAGCCACTTCCGGCCATTGA
>DASPNN010000793.1:0-4140 GCA_035626495.1 Chryseosolibacter sp. | reverse complement strand
GTTGTGTTTCATCTTTAACGACAACCCCAAGAACCTTGGGTACACCGGCGTCGGCAAAGTCTTTAACTTCAAAGGCAATGAAGAGTCCGTTGTAACCATTGTCACCATCGACCAGGCGGGAAAACAGGAGCGCAAACCTCTGTTCTCTTTTGCCGATACAGAAGTAATTACGCGACCGAAAGTATGTGAGCAGATCACTTCCAGGGATATCATTCTGTTCGGACAGCGAAAGAAAACGCAGCAATTCGCGCGCGTGACTTTTTGATCTAAGCCAAAAAAAAGAGGCTGTCTTCGGGCAGCTTCTTTTTTTTAATGCTCGTACATTCGCGAAATTTTCGACAAGAGTAAAAAGTCCGCCATGACGAGCGCGGCCATGGCCTCTACGATCGGAACTGCTCTTGGCACCACGCAGGGGTCGTGTCTTCCCTTCCCCGACACTTTGACCTCGTTGCCGGCTTTATCCACACTGCTTTGGTCCTGCATGATGGTGGCCACAGGCTTGAAGGCGACATTGAAGTAGATATCCTCTCCGTTTGAAATCCCGCCCTGAACGCCACCGGAAAAATTAGTTTTTGTCCGGATCCGGCCGCCTTCATTGTAGAACTCGTCATTGTGCTGCGAACCCCGCAACTGCACGCCCTCAAATCCACTCCCATATTCAAATCCCTTCACGGCATTGATACCGAGCATGGCACCACCCAGGGACGCATGAAGCTTGCCAAATACCGGCTCACCAAGTCCGACTGGAGAATTCTTGATCACGCAAGACACGATACCTCCGATGGTGTCCCGGTCCAGCCTTACCTGGTCGATGAGCGCAATCATTCTTTCGGCAGTCGCCGGGTCCGGACAACGGACAATGTTGTCTTCTGACTTATCTAAATCCATCGCCGAATAATGCGGAGCCCGGATATCACCAACCTGCGAGACGAATGCCTGGATGCCGACACCGCTCGTTTTCAATAGCAGTTTCGCGATTGCTCCGGCGGCCACGCGGGCTGCGGTTTCCCGCGCCGAGCTGCGTCCGCCGCCACGATAGTCACGGACACCATACTTGGCATTGTAAGTATAGTCGGCATGCGAGGGCCTGAACGTCTCAGCGATGTGGCTATAGTCTTTGCTGCGCTGGTCCTGGTTGCGGATCAGGATGGCGATCGGTGTACCGGTAGTTTGTCCTTCAAAAACGCCGCTGAGTATCTCGAATTTATCTTCCTCCTTGCGTTGGGTGGTGATCTTGGATTGACCTGGTCTGCGGCGGTCAAGTTCCCGCTGAATGAAATCTTCGTCGACCGTGATCCCCGCCGGACATCCATCGATAATTACGCCGATGGCGGGACCATGTGATTCGCCAAAAGTTGAGATTCTGAAAACCGATCCGAATATGTTGCCCATGTTGATCTTCAATTCATCAGAGAAGATCACGGTTGGCTGATCAGATCTGACGAGTATCGTTATTTTTTGAACACAAGATAAGCGGAAGCGCTCAAAACAAGCAAAATAAAAATATTGAACGCCGGTTTCTGCCATCCCGACCCCGCCACCTTTCGCAACCCGTTGTCCGACGTTTCGATCTTGTCGTAAAATGTTCCGAGATCATTCGATTGAATTGCCTCGTTTTTCCGGCTTTCTCCGGTAACATAAATTGTCAGCTTTGAGCGCAAAGTGTCATACCGCTTCTTCGATGTATTGAAAAACACCCACTGAAAATATTTTCCCAAACCATATTGTCCCGGTTCTTTGGGGATCATAAAATAATTGAACGACTTGGTACCAGTCACCCGCCCATTATCCCTCGAGATATCCTGCCGCACGTTAGGCTCATAAAATTCAAAATTGTCGTCGTTATTGACGACCGGTTTTTCTATGGCGGTAATATTTCCTTCTCCGAAGACACTAAATGTGTAGGCGGCGCTCTTGCCGGTTTCCAGATCGGTGGACTGCATGCTTTCGGTAAGCTTATAATCTCCGACGGCTACAACATCTCTCAGCGGATGCGGTGGCAGCTCTTTTACTTTTATCTTTTTTTCCTTAGAATAAAACGTCTTAAAATCTTCTTTTCGGTTTTGACCGAAGAACGACGGATTTTTTGCCACCTTATATTTGATCATTTCCAGGCCAACACTCGGGAACGTGATCGACTCGGCATTCAGAGGATAATAGCTCGCCTCATAAATCTTGTATTGGGTGTACTGCTTGCCGTTAATGATGATGGATTCACCTTCGATATTTTCAATATTGAAATTTTCCTCCCAGCAATCCTGCGGCTTGATCTTTTTCAGGATCGTCGAAAGCTGCTTAGGCAAATCATGAAACTGAAGCGGCGCCCGGTTATCCTCGGAAACATAAAATGCGAGCGTGGCGTTGAAGCCCTCTCCCACGTAAACCTCGTCCTTGTTGGTGGTGATCGCCAGGAAAGCATCGTCCTTGGCGTCGACAAATTCTGTCTCACCGCGGCTGAAGAAGTCGTCGACAGGGCTGCGATCGAACGGGCTTCGGGGATCGCGTTGTTGTACCGGCGGTCCGACTTTGACCTTCTTGCCGGGAACGTTATAGGTCTTGTCATTCACCTTCATAGAGAACGATGGAATGGTAATCATTCCTTGCTTAACCGGCAGGTAAGTCATTGTTAGACTTTGAGAAGAGGAAATCTGACCGTTTACGATGCTGGTGGTTTCCTGGCTGGAAGTGCCGCGTTTCCGGAAACCATCAAGTTCCGGGAAATTATCATACGTCTTGAGACGGTCGTTGACAACCGTGATTGTAATCGTCCACGCCTGGTTCTCACCGATCTCGTCTGGGCCCAGCGTGATCTTAACCTGCGCCGAAACCGGCTGCAAAGCAGCAATAAATGCCGTAATAACGATTGCTTTTAATAGTCCCAGTTGCATATGTAATATCATTCGTCCTTCTGCGTTCTGCTAACATCAACGAAGTTGTAAAATTGCTAAAAATTCACCGATTCATTTTGAAGCGGCGGGGAAGGGATCTCGGATAAAAAAAATCAGCGCTTTTCCTTTTCAAGGATTTACATTTTTTTATAACTTACAGTTGTTAGCCTGTAGATTTTTTAAACTCGTTAATATTGGCCATGTTGAATTATGTCAAAACTGTGCTCACCAAAGTGAGTTTTGACGCTCTGTTATTCGAAAAGGAGCTAAGAAAAGCTATCAAACTTTTGATAGCTGAAGAGATCAGCGACCTCAAGAACTGGTGCTATACCAGGTTTGCGAGTGAACATGAAGCAATCCTGAACCGTTGTTTCGTGGCAGCCTAGAAATTGAAATCGAATTGAACAAAAGCCCCGCGTCCCGGGGCTTCACTTTTTATGGCGCGCGACCTTCTGGTGAAACTCATGACCATACCCCTGGAGGCGCTCATCTGGGGCGGTGCGCTGGTGGCATTATTATTCGCCGATCCCCATTCAACACACATTTCACTGTGCCCGCTGGCCCTTACAGGCATGGACTGGTGCCCGGGCTGTGGATTGGGTCACGCTGTTTCCTTCGCCCTGCAAGGCAACATTGGCGCGTCCGTCGAAGCACATCCTTTGGGTCTGTTTGCCATTATTATCTTATCTTCAAGAATTTTCAGGCTTATAAGAAATCACATGCACAACTATGGCAAGAATAATTGACGTGCTGCCGGAAGTTTCCGGCGAAGAACTGGTCTATCTCCAGCAACTTATCAAAGACATGGACGACGAACGGGCGAGAACTTTTGCAAACGTCTATCGCGCGCGGCGCCGCGAGCCCTTGCTGATCCTGGTGACCGCGTTGCTCGGGTTTGCCGGGTTCGCGGGTATCCACCGCATGATCACCAATGAGATCGGCCTTGGAATCCTTTATTTTTTTACAATCGGTCTGTGCTTTATTGGAACCATCGTCGACCTGATCAACTACCAAAAGCTCGCATTTGAATACAACCGGCGTATGGCAAATGAGGTGCTAAGCATGTTGCGCTGATCATTCGTCAAGAAAACGGATATTCCTCTTCAGTCCTTCGAGCTTCGTGCGCTGTAAAGGCGAGTGCCTGAACATTTTTTGAAAAACCTCTTCGGTCAATTCGCGCCAATCGTTTTTAGTCATCGTTCCCAGGGCGGGATCGGCATTAAAACGTGGCTCACCATGCGGCTTAGAAAAA
>DASPNN010000792.1:0-4521 GCA_035626495.1 Chryseosolibacter sp. | reverse complement strand
TCGGCAAGCGATCAACACTTTGGGAGACGCTCTACCTGATGGGACTGATGTACAAAAATACAGGCGACCTGAAGACAAGCAGGGAATACCTGAAAGAATCCGTCGCGGTGATTGAGCAGATTCGTAATAAAGTTTCCGGCGGCGAAGAAGCCCGCAAGCTGTTCTCTTCGGACAAGCAAATCCTTAAAGTTTACGACGTGCTGATCGATGTGCTCCTGCAGCTCGGCCAAACCGAAGAGGCCATGGAATACCTGCAGAAAAACAACGAGAACAATCTGAAGGCGAAATTCAAGGCGCTGGACGTAAAATTCGAAGATGAGAAACGCAACCGCGCGCTTGAAGAAGAACGCGTAATGAAGGCGAAGCTTGACGGCATCGAAGAACAGATCGCGCGTGAAAAGGAAATGGCGGCCGGCAAGCAGAATGCAGAAAAACTCAGGAACCTCGAAGGGATCAAAACCATCGCCGAAAGCGAATACCTCAAATTCATCAACCAGCAAATCAATGTTCAGCCGGAATTGTCCCGCTATTTCAACAACAGTGTGCAGCCGACACAGTTCCGTAAAATCAAAAAACAAATTCCCGCCGACATGGCTTTGCTCTCGTACCTGATCGGTGAAAACCAGGTTTACATTTTCGCAGCCACCACCGACACTGTCATCGCCAAGATCATTAATGTGCCTGGCGAGACGATCACAAAAAATGTGACCGCGGTCTTGAATATTGCCAAGAGCCATTTAGGCGGATTCACTCCCCTCGACCTGGTATCCGGCGAGGCCGAACGGCAACAGATCGTGAATGACGTGCTGCAAAAAGATCCGTATCTGAAACCGTTCGAAGAGCTTTATCACTACCTGATCCGTCCGGTCAACGCTGAAATTGCCGGAAAGAAACGCCTGGGCATTATCCCGACAGGTTCATTGAACTACATTCCGTTCCAGTTGCTCGGCAAGACCCTGCCGTCCGGCAAATTCAGCCTGCTCGCGAACCAGTACGCCATCTTCTATACCAGCTCCACAGACATGCTCTTCCGGGTAATTGACGCGGAGGAGAAAAATATGAGCATACTGGCCTTCGGGAATCCGGATAAATCGCTGCCTTCGACGGAGGCCGAAGTGCAGGATATCAAAAGGATATTCCCCTCTGCAACGGTATACCTGCGGGAAGAAGCTACCGAAGACAAAGCGAAATTCGCCGGTGAACAATTCAATGTCATGCATTTCGCTACGCATGGGAGCCTTGACTACGAGGATTTTAGCAAGTCATTTCTTACCATGGCCGGCAACCCGGCAAAAAGTGAAGACGGCATGCTGACCCTGGAAGAGCTTTGGGGAATGGACGTCATGAATCATCTCAACATCGTTGTCCTCTCTGCATGCCAGACCGCTGTCACCAAGGGCTCCCATGAAAGTTCCCCCGTCAGTCCGGCGAGCGGCTTCCTGCAAAATGGCGTCAAGTCAGTCGTGGCTACCCTTTGGAAAGTCGATGACGAGGCGACTTCCGTCCTGATCTCGGAGTTCTATAAAAACCTTCGTACAATGGAGGCAATTGACGCGTTGCGAAAAGCGCAGGTGTCGTTATCGCAAAAGCCGAAATATGCACATCCGTATTACTGGGCGGGAATCGTATTGCTCGGCGATTGGCGATAAAACATCCCTTTTCCTCCACCGGGTGGGATTCCAAAGATAAACAAGGCGAAGGCGCATGTTCGCCCCTGAACGGAGGCGCATGATTTCTCAATAAAATCGTGCGGCCCGTTGTCACCTTCCGCGATTTCAGGAGTACTGATCTTGTAACCTGTTCGCCGAATGGTCAAGAACTACATGCTCGTCGCATTTCGTAATCTGAAAAAGAACACTA
Source organism: Chryseosolibacter sp. (assembly GCA_035626495.1). Taxonomy (GTDB): domain Bacteria; phylum Bacteroidota; class Bacteroidia; order Cytophagales; family Cyclobacteriaceae; genus Chryseosolibacter. The sequence continues at coordinate 2,661 of DASPNN010000792.1, read as the reverse complement.
CTTTTTCTTTTATCAACATCGCCGGCCTGTCGATCGGCATCACCTGCAGCCTGCTGATCCTTCTTTGGGTGTACGATGAGGTCACGTTCGACCACTTTCACCCGAAGGCAGACCGATTGTTCCAGGTACGGATCAATGCCGAATACGATGGCACCATCAATACATGGAACGCCACACCGCTGCCGACTTACCAGGGGATCCGGAGCGAAAACAGCAGCATTGTTGCAACCGCGGTGACAGATTGGGGCAGCGACCACCTGCTGGCGGTGGGCGAGCGTGGGATCAAGAAACGCGGGTATCATGCCAGCGACAAATTCCTTGAAATGTTCGGCTTTACGCTCCTGCAGGGTGATCCTTCCAAGGTCCTGGATGATGGTTACACGATTGTCATCACAGAATCAACAGCGAAAGCGCTTTTCGGGGACCAGGATCCGATGAACCAAATCATCCGGCTTGACAACCGAACGGATGTAAAAGTCACCGGCGTCTTAAAAGATCTGCCAAAAAACTCAACATTCCAGTTCGATTTTCTTTTGAACTGGAAGATCTATCTGGACATCCCATGGGTGAAGCGAAACGTGGACAGCTGGGGAAATTATTCCTGGCCTGTATATGTGGAGCTGAATGATCTTGGATCCCAAGCTTCGGTGGAAAATTCAATCCGCGACATCCTGAAAAGAAAAGGACAGACCGACATGAAACGTGAGATGTTTTTGCATCCCCTGAAACGATGGAGGTTACACAGCAAATTCGAGAATGGCAAGGAGGCGGGAGGCCTGATCGACTATGTCCGGATGTTTGCCGTAACGGCGGTTTTTATCCTGGCCATAGCCTGTATCAACTTCATGAATTTGGCTACGGCGCGATCGGAGAAGCGCGCGAAGGAAGTCGGCATCCGGAAAACCGTTGGATCGCGCAAGCACGAGCTCATCGCTCAGTTCATGGGCGAATCACTCCTGATTACGATTATGGCGTTTATTGTTGCCATTGCTGCAGCCCAGCTGCTGCTGCCGTTGTACAATAAGCTGGTGGAAAAACAACTCTCGATACCCTACACGGCCTGGCAGTTCTGGGCGGCCGCACTGGCCCTGGTCGTTGCCACCGGCGTGGTGGCGGGCAGCTACCCGGCGTTTTACCTGTCATCGTTCCATCCTGTGAAAGTGCTCAAAGGCAAAATACATAGGGGCGCGGCAGCCTGCCCCGTAAGGTCCTGGTGACAGCACAATTCGCGTTTTCCATCGTGCTCATCGTCGGTACCATTGTGATCTACCGGCAAATCCAGTTTGTCAGGGACCGCGACCTGGACTACGATCCGAAAAATCTGATCACGATCGGACACAACGAAGAGATCCGGAAACACTACCGGGCCAATCAAAAATGATCTGCTGCAAACCGGTGTCGTGGAGTCTGTGACCAAATCGAACAGCGCTGTCACAGAATTAGCGTCGTGGAATTTTGTCGAGTGGCCTGGCAAGCCGGAAGGACAACGTTACATCTTCGCCACCATCGCCACAGAATACGACTATACCAAAACCTTGGGCATCAGGCTGCTTCAAGGGCGTGATTTTTCGGAGGATGTCAAAAGTGATACCGCGGCCATCATCGTCAACCAGGCGGCGATCGACCTGATGCAGCTGAAGGACCCGATCGGCACACAACTTGTTTTGTGGGGCGCAAAACGAACCCTGATCGGTGTGGTTGAAAATTCCCTCATGGACTCTCCTTATGAGACGATCAGCCCGATGTTCATGGTCCTCATTCCCGATTGGGTCAATGCGGTGACCATCCGGCTAAGCAGGTCTTCCGATCTGCGTGAGTCCCTTGCAAAAGTGGAGGCAGTATTTAAGAAACACACGCCGGGCTATCCGTTCGAATTTAACTTCGCCGACCAGCAGTTCGACAAAAAGTTCAAGAGCATCGAAATGACCAGCACCCTCGCCGGCTTGTTTGCATCTCTGGCTGTTATCATTACTTGTCTGGGTTTGTTCGGTCTTGCGGCTTTTACCGCACAACAGCGCACGAAGGAAATTGGCATTCGCAAAGTATTGGGAGCTTCTGTATCAGGTCTTGTAACGCTGATCTCGACGGACTTCTCAAGGCTGGTGGTGCTTGCATTCGTGCTTGCCTCACCGTTCGCATGGTGGTTGCTCGAACAGTTCCTGCAGCAATACAAGTACAGGATTCAGATTCCGTGGTGGGTGTTCCCGCTCACCGGTTTGATCGCATTGATGCTGGCTTTGCTGATCGTGGGCATGCAGGCGCTTCGGGCAGCGACTTCGAATCCGGTAAACTCGTTGCGGTCGGAATAACCCTTTCACCGCGGCGCGGGATCACATCTGTTCCGGCACCTGGATGCCCAGCACGTTCATCGCTTTCCGGATCACGTCCGCAACGGCCGCGGACAAGGCGATCCGGAGCCGCAGTTTCGTCGCATCGGTCTCGCTGAAAATCGGGATCGCCTGGTAAAATTGATTGTATTCCTTGGCAAGCTCGTAGACGTAGTTGGCGATGATCGCCGGTGAATATTCACGGGCTGCCTCCTTAAGCCTTGTTTCGTAGGCGCTCAGCACTTTGATAACCTGCCGTTCTGCAGGTTCGAGTGACGTATTCGGGACATTCGTATCAGCGATGTTGAGTGATGCCGCCTTTCGCAGGATCGCG
>DASPNN010000791.1:0-2739 GCA_035626495.1 Chryseosolibacter sp. | reverse complement strand
AATTTGCCAAAGCCTTTCTTGATCTCTTTGCTGATGCCAGCGTAACCATACCCGGGCAGATCAACGAGGTACCAGCTGTCGTTGACGATGTAGTGATTGATGGTCTGTGTCTTCCCAGGAGTCGATGAAGTTTTTGCCAGGCGTTTGCGGTTGGTCAGCATATTGAGCAGCGAAGATTTCCCAACGTTCGATCTGCCAATGAAAGCAAACTCAGGCTTGTCAGGAGCAGGTGCTTTGTCAACGGTGGCGTGACTCGAGACAAATTCCGCGCGAACGATTTCCATAACACGACCAGCTTAAAGTAAAGATTGAAGGGCAAAATACTAAGAATGTAAGTTTCGAGTACCTTACACCGGTGATTTTTCACCTTTTATGCCCGTTTTTTTATATATTGCTATGATTTTTTATTTATAACTTTAGTGTAAATTTTTTAAGCGATGTCCAGTATCCGTTGTATACTGATTTTTTCCGCTTTGTTTTTTCTAATTACCCCAGCCTTCACTCAAGACAGGGCCACCGCCGAGGAGTACCTCCAACAGGCTGAAATTATCATGAACGAAACAAAAGCATTGGACGACGTACGCGACATTCTTGTTATCGCGGCGGAAGCCGATACAACGTTCGAGCGCGCAAATTTTGAAGCCGGCGAGGTCCACTTGCTGACCATCAACAAGCCGATGGCCGTCAAGTATCTGATGCGTGTTTACCGGCAGGATCCCAATTATCGCTTCGACCTCGAGTACCTGATCGGCAGGGGATATCAATATGGACTGGACTTCGAAAAAGCCATAGATTTTTACAAGAAATACAAGGCCAAGGCGCAGGCGAAACCCGATTACAGAGGCAGCGATAAAGTTGCCTTGTCGGAAGTGGAGCGAAAAATTTTTCAATGCGAGAACGGCAAGAAGTTCGTTTCCGAGCCGCGTAATTTTTCGATCGTCAATATCGGTCGTGAGATCAATTCGGAATTTGACGACTATGGGCCGGTGATCAACGAAAATGAAGATGAGATCGTCTTCACCACCCGGCGCAAGGATGGCAACATGAACGAGAACGTGTTTGAAGATAACAAACCATGGGAGGATATTTTTGTTTCTTACAAAGAGAACGACAAATGGACCTGGGCCAAGAACATCGGGGCACCTGTGAACACGCCTACCCACAATGCAACCCTTGCCCTGTCGGCCGATGGCAAATTGCTGTTCATCTATACCGATGAGGTTGGCAGCGGCGATATCCTCTTGTCAGAAAAGCAACCCGACGGAACCTATGGCCCTCCCACACCATTGCCCGGAATCATTAACTCCTCCTACAAGGAAAGCGCAATCACCATCTCCAAGGATGAAAAGACGATTTACTTTACCAGTGATCGACCGGGAGGCCTCGGCGGATCGGACATCTATTCGGCTACCAAGGACTCGCGCGGTGAATGGACGCGGGTAAAAAACCTCGGTCCAAAGATTAACACCATCTACGACGAGGAGGGACCATTCATAGACTATGACCAGGTTACCTTATACTTCAGTAGCGAAGGTCACAACGGCATGGGCGGACACGATGTCTACAAATCCACGTTCGATCCCAAGAAAAACGAATGGAGCGAGCCCGAAAATCTCGGTTATCCCATCAACACCCCTGATCACGATCTCTATTTTATCGCTTCGCGCGATGGCAAACGCGCGTATTATTCGTCTTTTCGCGATGATGGATTGGGTTATCAGGATATTTACATGATCACCATCCCGGAAGGTCTGAAGACGCCTCATACTGTGGTAGCAGAAAATACGCAACCTAAGAAGATTGACACATTGGCGACTGCGACCGTTAAGAAGGAACCGGTCATAACACAGGAAGAACCGGTTGTTACAAAGGAACCTGACCCGGTTATTAAAAAAGACCCGCCGCCTGAACCGAAAAAAAACGTCATTCCGCTGAAGTTTGTTGTGAGTGTTGTTGACGCGGAGAAAAAACGACCGCTGGATGCAAAAGTGAAACTTCAGGGTGCCCGTGATAATATCATTGTAAGATCTGAAACCAGGGAGCCTGGTGTATATGAATTTTTTGTGACGAACACGTCCCCGAAAGATTACCGGCTTACCGTGGAAGTCGACGGCTATGTATTTCAGAACGAAAATCTGCGCATCGATAAGGCTACGACTGAAGAGAAGGTTGTTTCCCGTACCGTTGAACTGAGGCGATTGTCGGTGGGCGTCACAAAAATTTTGCGGAATATTTATTTTGACTTTGACAAGGCGACCTTCAAAACCGAATCCTACGCCGAGCTTAACAAGCTTGAAGCCATGCTTCGCCAGAATGGTAATGTGAAGGTGGAGATCGGCGGTCATACCGATGGAGTCGGCAACAATGCTTACAATGTCTTCCTTTCCCGGAAACGCGCGGAGGCCGTTAAGGATTATTTAACGAAGAAGGGGATCGATGCCCGGCGCGTTACGGCTGTCGGATACGGCAAGAGCAAACCGATCGCTACCAATGACGACGAAAACGAGGGCCGTGAGCTGAATCGGCGTGTGGAATTCAGAGTCCTCCAAAACTGATCCGGTTCGCCTGGATTGGGTGAAATCCTCTGGTTACGCACCACTTCCACTGTCCTCCCGATAGCGGGCAATTAAGTTGTCAAATTTCATAACTCGACGTAAACCTTCTAACTTGGCCCCGCTTTATTTAAAAGAGTGGTATGGCAGTTTTACCGTATAAAGAAGATCATTCCGGAAAAAAACA
>DASPNN010000790.1:0-4221 GCA_035626495.1 Chryseosolibacter sp. | reverse complement strand
CCACGAAGTTCCGGCAATTGCCAGGCGGGGGCTGACGAGTTCTTTAAGATCTCAGGATCCCATTCTGAAATGACTTTCGGGACTAAGTGTTTGTGTGAGGCAGGCAAATAAAAAACCCCGCTGCGTAAGAGCGAGGTTTTTTATTCGAACTCAATGATGGGACTTAGTTATCGTCCGGCTTGTCTTTCAGTTCAATTTCCTTCACGAAGACTTTTTTGCCTTCATTGTCGATGTAGTAATACACGCCTTCATCGGTTATGAAGATGATCTGTCCTTTGGGCCCCACTTTAGTCTGATGCCTGCGGTCTTTGATATCGGCCATGGCTTTGGCGGCAGCTTCCGAGATATCGTCGCCGGTATTTTCAATTGCGCGTTCAACATCCCCTTCAGTTTCCTCGGCTTCCCGCTCGGCTTCTCTGCTTTCTTCGCGGAACTCGTTTTCGGCTTCTTTAGCTTCCTGTTCCACTTCGCGTTCTGCTTCTTCGGCTTCACGTTCTGTCTCTTCAGCTTCTTCTTCGACTTCGCGGCCGGCTTCTTCGGCTTCTTCCTCTACTTCACGGCCGGCTTCCTTCACGTCTTCTTTTGTTTCACGGGCTGCTTCGTCGATGTCTTCATCGGCGTTTTCAGCTTTTTTCTCGAGATACGAGTCAGAATGTTCCTCCTGGTCGGTCTTTAAGCCAAACAGTTCCAAGTCTGCCTTTTCACCGTCGGTGTTTGGCAGAGTCTTATAAGTAAAGGCAACCTTCTTGATATCCCGATAGGGCTTGGTCAGCTTCAGGGTAGCGGTTTCGGAACCGTCCTCCAATTTGCTGCGGACGTCAAGCTCTTCCATATCTCCGGATTCATAGAATACCTGTACGCGCTCGATGCTAATTGGCGCTTCACTCACTTTGAGTTTGATCGCCGTAAATTCGTCGGCACCCAGCACCGAGATGGATTCACTTTGTTTCTTAAAACTTGCGGTCACTTGTCCGATTCGTTTCCAGCCCGGATCATTGTCGCCAACCACTGCCGGCTTTTGAGAATAGCCGACGTTGACCAGCAAACCAAGCAACACCAATAAAATCACACATGCTTTTTTCATATATGTCATCATTTGAAAAATATTGACAATGAGCGGGTAAAATCTGTGCCAACGACTGTAGGAAATTTCTACACTTTTGCGACCGGCAGATTTTTCTTCTAAATACACCGACTGTGGGGACAAACTAACGACACATAGCCATAGCGTTATATGGTGAGAAACCGCGACTAACAGCAAGCTGGCGACGCGAGGCAACCCGGTTAAACCGGCAAGAATTGAGGCATAGCAGCCGAATTTTGGCGAGCAAATTTATGCGTATCCATAGCGTTGTAAGACCGGATGATATCGGCCCTCGGCTCAGCGGCCGCCGAGCCATGTGAGAATAGATACCACAAGAAAGACCAGCCAGGCCGGGTGTTTCATACGCGAGCCGATGATCGACACAACAAAACCGGCAAAAAAAGTGAGGGAAAGTGTCTTCAAAATAAATAGCCGGTCTGCGTCGGGCCCGGTATCAAGTGAATAATAAAACAATATCGCCGCCAGTCCAATCCCCAGCACGCTCGTCACGTGCCAGGCAAACCGCAGTGTCATCTTAGTAAGACGAATGCTGCCGCGTAGCGCCGGAAGGCCCGGGACCTTTTGAAGCGGCCCGATAATCGCCAGCTCACCCACCACCGAATGGCTGACGGCCATTAGCGTGATGAGAATAGAAGAAATCAGAAGATAGGTGTCCATAGCTGTGAAGCGTCTTCGCGAAACTAGTGCATTTCGGCTTTCATTCGTTACCTCTTCAAGGAATCCGGGCGGAAAGGTTTGTCCGGGTCGCGCCGTCTCGCGCTGCGGTAGGCACTGGGAGCCTACAATTTGCAAAACCGCCTGATGACAAGTCCGCCTGCGGTCCGGGCGATAACAATATACAATCCCGCCGGAAGTTCACCGACGGAAATAATTTCGCCGGGTTTTTTTAAGTGCAGGACCACCTGACCGCTTCCGTTCAGAATTTGCAGGCTTTCAACCGGCAATCGCGCATGCAAGTGCAGGTCAGCGACTGCTGGATTGGGGTAGACAAAGATGTCGTCGTCCGGATCTTCGGAGATAGCGGTCGGCAGTTCAAAAATATTCTCCCCAAGTGGTGTGGGCTGGCCAGTAAGAGTAAACGGTCCGATGCCGTTTGGAATACGGCTGTAGGTGCCGATGGAAGTATATGCGGCATAGGTAACTTCATCTACAGTCTGGATCTCGTCTCCAACCATTTGGTAGATTCCAATTGATTCCCCGTCAGCAGAGAGCTTCAGGTTAAGATGCTGCGGCCCTTCACCGATTTCTTCATCGGCCCAAAGGATCTTATACTGACCTGGATCAAGCACTGTGGCGCTGCCGAACCCTTCCTTGATCTGAAATTTGGTTTTGTTGCCAAGGTTATCAGTGACAAAAAAACCGGCGATGTCGACCGGCTCGGTGCCGGTATTAAGAAGTTCAATCCAATCCTCCGCGTCATTTTTTTCGTCAAGCAGACTTGTCGGCCTGGCGGAAAACTCATTGATCACAATACCCTGCTTCGCTGCACCGGGCTCGAACACAGCTTCGAACGTCATGTCTGCATGCGCCAGACCCGTGATGGTATCATTGGTCAATACGTATAACGTGTCGTTGCCTAACCGGGTAGTCTTGAGTTCAAGGTCGAAGCTGATGTCGCTGCTCATTGGCCCGTTCTGGTGAATCTCGACGGCAACGACATTTGTACCGGGCCTGACCGCCCCTTTCGGAACGGAAAACGGAATGAAAGCATTTTCCGCCGCGGCGGTCGTTGCGTATGTGTTGTACGCGACAGGTCCATCGGGCATATTGCTGCGGAACACTTCGTTGCCGTTGAGGTATACAATCACGCCGTCGTCGAACAGTATCTTGCCTGCGAGCGCCGTGAACGCCGTGGTGTCTTCTACAGTAATCGTTTTTCTGAAGTAGGTGGTGGGAAATTTGTTGTCGACATCCGGACCAAAGCCGACTACGGTTTGCTCATCCCCTTCCCCATAGCCAAGTTGCGCGGCGCCTTCTGACCACGATGAGTCGTCATAGTCCGTTGAAGGCCAGCCTGCGCCTGGGTCCATTCCAACATCAGAATACCGCCACGTACTGCCCGTGTTGATCATGTTAACAGGTGACGCGTCCGTTTTTCTGACATTCCAGTGGCTGAACCTATACCCGGGGTCGGCGCTTGCATGAAGGACATAAGGGAGGTTGCGAAAGTAAGTAACATCCGTAAAAGCTTCCCAGGAACGAATTCCATTCAATGTGAAACTACCTCTGGCGGGCGTTATCTGAAAATTCATTTCGACAGGATCTTCAAGTTGAAAGAATTCCGCGATGTAACTTTTCATGAATTCGTTGCGCTGCATGTTAAAGTCCCGGATCCTTTGAACTTCCGCATTCCAATTTTGGATTGACTGCGACCACCGCGCAGTATGATACGGCATTTCGGGCGCAATCTTCGACTGAAATGCGCCGATCAGTGCGTTGACTCGTGCTGGTTGGAAGGTCGTAGAAAGCGAGGCCGCCATTGTTTGGATCAGCCTGGTGCGAAACTGCGGGTTTTGGAGCAGCAATCGCATATGGCGTGTTGCCCAGGGCGGGTTGGGCCACCCTGGCCCGTTGGCTTCCGTCGCGAAATGGAGCGTGGGATGTGTTGCGTAACTCACGTTCGGATACAATCCCATCCCAAAATCGAGATCCCACAAGACCCATCGCCATTTTCCATTGACCGAGCGTTGTCTCCAGAACTTGAGGTTGTTGCCGGGCCAGTCGGTGTTGCAAAAGTATATTTCAGTGGTGATGTAATTAATAAATTCCTGAACGTCGATCGTGTTGTCAATGATGGTGAAAGCTTCATCGCCTGACAGGTCCATCGACTCTAACGTGTTCAGGTAATCGCTAAAGGTGCCGATGGAACCCTCAAGGGCCCTGGTGCCTTCACCGAGATCGAGATCGTCATCTTCGACGCCGTAAACAGTCTTAAAATAATCTGCGTCGATCTTTTCGCGCAGGTTCATGATCCCCCAGTAATTTCCGTTGATGTATACACTCTTGGGTTCGTAGGCGAGGTAGTCGAGATCCATCTGGTCCTTTACAACGGTCTGCATAAGCGCGTCCCTGAACATTGTGTTCCAGAAGTCGTTGCCTCCGTTGCGGAGCATGAA
>DASPNN010000789.1:0-7993 GCA_035626495.1 Chryseosolibacter sp. | reverse complement strand
CTTGTCCATGCAATGTTTGACGGGCTTTCCGACCCTTCCGTGAAAGTGTTGATGTTTCGGCCTGCGTGTGTGAACATTGCCTCATCGGTGTAGGCTGCGAGCATTTGCTCTTCAAATCCACCGTACCCGAGGAAAGAGTATACGTGAAAAATGAAGGCTTGCGCAAGCGCCCCATCGGTCCAAGTGACCGAGCTGGAAATCTTGTCTTGCGGTTTTGTGTTCAGGAAGTCGTCGTTACATGAGATCGGCGTCACAACAACTGCCAGGATCGCAAGGGATATATATATTCTGAATTTCTTCATACAGTGTGGATTAAAAAGTTAAACGAACACCCGTATTGATGACGCGAGCCTGCGGATAGTACTGGCCGCTGCCGCTAACAGACTCAGGATCCCAGATCTTGAACTTGTCCCAGGTCACCAGGTTCTGAGCATTTACATAGATGCGCAGGCCGCTGATGCTCGCCTTTTCCATGATGCTCGACGGAAGGTTATAACCTACCTCGATGTTTTTAAGGCGCAGGTAATTCGTGTTGAACAGGTTATAAGTATTCATCCCGAAGTTTCCACCGGTGTAATAGGTATCGCCCCGGGTTGCAAGACGTGGATGTGAGCTGCTGGGATTGTCGACAGTCCATCGGTTGTCGTAGCTGTATTTCAGGTAATTTCCGATGTCGCCGGATTCAGTGCCAAACCGCAGCAGCCCGCCGGATGCCCCCTGGAACAGGAAGGACATGTCAAAGTTGAGATACTGTACGCTGCCTGTGATTCCATAAATGAAATTCGGCGTAATGGTCTTATCGAGGCGCACGGCATCATCGCCGTCAATGACTCCATCATCATTGACGTCCTTCAGCTTGAGATCGCCCGGCCTCAGGTTATTGGTAACACCCGCGTATTTTGTAACGTTCGCAGCGACCTCTTCCTGGTCGAGGAAAGCCCCTTCCGCAATGTAGGCGAGGTAGGCGCCATAGGGCTTGCCTTCCTGGCGCTGGTAATCCGGCGCACCTGGGATCTCATCCATATACACGACTTTGTTCTTGGCGTAGCCGCCATTGACTCCAATATTGAAGCGGATACCCGAAACATCACCGTTGTATCCGACTTTGAACTCGTAGCCCCGGTTGTCTACCTGGCCAGCATTGACCGGAGGCAGCAGAGGAGCGATTCCTGAAGAGGCGGGTGTCGAACCTGTTTTCTGGATGAGAATGTCGTTCCGTTCGTTGATGAAATAGTCGAACGAAAGATCGACCTTGCCATTGAGGGCCGTCGCGTCGAGGCCGACATTCATGTTATTGGCTTTTTCCCAGGTGAAGTCGGGGTTCGCTACAATTGTTTCGCGCAGCGTGGTGACCACCTGGCCTCCGATCGGGTATTGCCCGAAGCCGAAAAGGCTCAGGTACGCATATTCCTGTAGTGCGCCCCTGAAGAACACCTGGTCGTTACCCATTTGTCCGTAAGATGCGCGCAACTTGAGGAAATCTATGAATGTGACATTGTCGCGGAAGAACGATTCATTGGAGATGTTGTAACCTACCAGGACTCCTGGGAAGAAACCGAACCGGCTGCTTTCGGGGAAGATGTACGAACCGTCGTAGCGCCAGATGAATTCGGCCAGGTATGTCTCCTTGAAGTTATAGGCCACGCGGCCATAGTTGCCAAGGCGCGTCCGCAGGTAGCCACTGCCTGTTGTGTTCATCTGCTCAGTGCCACCGGCGAACAACTGGTCGACAGCAGGGGAGATGAAGTTCCGGCGGTAAGCCAGGAAGAAATCGCCTTCGAACTGTTCTTTGGTTACACCCGCCATGACGTTGATCGTATGATCGTTGGCAATTGTTTTGTCGTATGACAGCATTGCCGTGAGGTTGGTGTTTGTCACTGTATTTTCCATTTGCGTAAGGCGTGGATCGGTGAAGGTAGAACGACGCGACCGCGCAAGCGCAGGTGTAACGCCATCCGCTTCGTAAGTCACTTTGTCCCACGTGTACAGGTACCACGGTGTTTCCCAGCGTTTGGTGCGGTTGATGGTCTTATCAACCGATCCAAGAAGTGTCAGCTTCAGACCGCTGATCCATGGGTTGGTGATTTCGAGCTTTCCGTTCGTTTGCAGGTAGTCGGTCGGATTGCGGTGGTATCCCGTTTGATTGGTCGTGATAACAATCGGGTTCTCGCCATTTTCGATGTCCGGACCCGGCAGTCCATTTGGCCATACTTCAGGTTCCGTCGGACGGCCTCTCATCAGCATTCTAAAAATCGCCCCGGCGCCAACCGTCGGGAAGTTTCTGGATTCCTCCCGGGCCATAAAGCCCAGGCTGGTGCTCAGGTACTCGTTGATCTTAGCGTCGAGGTTGATCCTCGCGTTGTATTGCTTATAGAATGTGGCCGAATTTTTATAGTAGGCGTCCTGGAACGCATACCCAAGTGATGCAAGGTACTTCACATTGTCTGTGCCACCTGACAGCTGCAGGTTGTGGCGCGACTGCGGAGACCAGGTTTTAAAAGCTGTTCCAAACCAGTCTTCGTTCGGGTGTGTCCATGGATTCGATCCATCCCGGTACTTCTGAACGTCCGAAGGGCTGAAAATTGCATTGATGGTTTGACCATTTGTGGCTGTATAACTTCCGTTCGCCTGAATGCCCGCCCACGCAGCTTCCCAATCACCAGCAGGTACTTTGTACACCTGGATTTCATTCATGATCGCCGCATATTCGGATGCATTCGACATATCGGGAATACGCGTGGGTTGCGCCCAGCCCTGGTTGAAATCATAAGAGATCTTCGGTGTGCCTGTCTTTCCCCGCTTGGTTGTGATCAGGATGACACCATTGGCCGCGCGCGCCCCGTAAATGGCCGCCGAAGCGTCTTTCAGCACGGAGATGGACTCGATATCTTGCGGGCTTAATCTGCCGAACCCGCCATCGCGATCAGGGATGCCATCGATGACGATCAGGGCGTTGCTGTTACCGAGTGTGTTAATGCCGCGAATGCGGATCGTTGATGCGTCGTATCCGGGCTCACCGCTCGACTGGATGGCAGTCACGCCGGGGAGGCGGCCTGCAAGCGAGTTCGAAAGATCCATGACCGGCGCTTTCTGGAGTTCGGTGCCTTGCACGGCAACAACCGAACCGGTGACGGTCACTTTCTTTTGCTCACCATAACCAACCACGACAACTTCCTGGAGGGAAGTGACATCGGGCGCCAGGGTGACGTCGATGTAATTCCGGTTGTTCACGGGCACCTCCTGCGTAGCATAGCCGATGAAGGAAAGCACGAGGACCGCATTGTTGCCGACGGTCAGGGAGAATTTTCCCTCGGCATCTGTAGCAACACCGTTGGTGGTTCCTTTTTCGATCACGTTTACGCCTGGAAGGGGGAGGCCGGCTTCATCGATAACTTTTCCGGTAACCTGAACGCCTTGGATCACTGTTGTGATGATCTCGGCCTTAGGCTCTTCGTTCCGCGCTTTCAGCACGATCTGTTTGCCGATGACTTCGTAGCTGATGTTGTCACTAAAAAGCTGTGAAAGGATATCGCCCAGGGGCGCACCGACAGCGTCGATGCTGATCCGGCGCAGGTTCTTCAGCAGTTCAGGGCGGTATGTGAAATTCACTTCCGCTTTTCCTTCAAGCTCGCTGAGAAGTTCTTTCACCTTGATATTTTCCACTTTCAGGCTCACTTTCCTGTCGAGAATACCCTGGCCGCTCGTATTTACCGCGTGGGCAAACACGAAAGTCAGGGATATTATCAGCACATTGAGCAAGGTAACTTTCATAAGAAATAGCAGGCTTTTGCTATTAGGTTTAGGGTTAATCTTCATAAATTGAGAATGTTTTTGTTTGACAATTTCGGATGACAAAAACTGGGTGCTGCGTGCTTTTGCACGCATGCATGACGGCCGGTGATGGTACCAGCATCACTGGCCTTTTTGTTGGTAATTGGGTAGCAGTTTGTTATATCATAGGCGACGGTTTTGGTGAACGATGGTTTTAGTGAATCATGATTATTTGCAACCCTGACTGGTGATCCGGATCACGGCGTCAGTCGTTGTGTATTCAGCGTTGATCGCTTTGCAGATGATGTCGATGCGCTCGTGGAATCCCTCTTCGGTCATCTTCGTGGTGAGCACACAATTCTTAAGCGTTTCAGAATCATACTCGATGTCGATCCCGTAATTTTTTTCGAGTATCTCGAAGATCTCAGTGACGGGCTTCCCGTCGAATGACATTTCAAATAATTCCGTTTTTTCACGTACTACCTCAGGGATTTCAACGATCTGCTTGGACACGCTGTTTGCGCGGCGGTCGTACACGATCTTTTGATTGCGGGTAAGGATCACGTCGTCGAGCTTTTGTTGCACCGCCGTTTGCTTCTCCGGGTTTGCATAGACGGATACCTTGCCGGTCTTTACGGCCACAACAATTTCTTTTGCCGATGCATAGGCTTTTATGGTAAAGCTCGTACCAAGGACTTTGGTGATAATTTCATCGGAATAGACATAAAACGGTCTGCCGGAATCCGGCCGGACCTGGAAAAATGCCTCTCCCGATAGTGTGACCACCCGCTTATCGGCGGAAAATTTCTGCGGATAAGAAACCGAGCTCCCCGGTTCCAGGGTAATGAAGCTGCCGTCTTCGAGGGAAATCTTTCGGGCAATTGTCTCGTGATTCGAGTAGGTCCAGGCCTTGTCGGTGGTCGAATGTTCCAGGAGCGAATATTGGGAAATCTGCCCAAGTCCGCGATCTGAATTCAGGTAATACAGGCCCACCGCTGCACTGATGACCAGGGCAATCGACGCGGCGATGCGCAGAACCCAATGACCCGGACTCGAAACCTGTTTCTCTGGCTTGATCCGTGCCCACAAACCGGACTCGACTTGCTGAAAATCAATATCTTCCGCTTTAGGCCGCGGTATGTTTTCAAACCATTCGTCGACCAGTTTTTTTTCCTCCGGGGTGCAGTTTCCCGTGGTATATTTTTCGAGAAGTCGTTGAAATTCCTGTGGTGTCATATATATCTTGACACACGTGTGGGGTCGATCCCTAAACGTTTCGGGAAATTTTTACAAAAATTGATTGTAGGACAGGATGATCATGAAGGTGATATAGTCCTTTAAATGGACCTTGATCTCTTTCAGGGATTTTGTCAGGTGGTATTCGATCGCTTTTTCGGAAAGCTGCAGCAGGTTGGCGATCTCGGCGTTGGACCTGCCTTCAAATCTGCTGAGCTTGAAGACCTTGCGCGATTTCTCCGGCAATTGATTGACCGCAGCTTCCAGGACCTGATTCACGTCGTCGAATGCCACGATGTTTTCCGTTGTATTTTGCTGTTCTGGAATATAGGCCTTATAGTAAGTCCAGTATTTCTGAAGAGCGATCCGCGTGCGGATACAATTCAGTACGCGGTTGCGGACGGCCGTAAAAAGGTAGGCTGACAGGTCATCGATGAGTACACGGTTCCTTTGTTCCCATAAATTGGAAAAAACCTGTTGTATGATTTCTTCAGCGTCTTCATGGGAGTGCAACTTCGATCGCGCCATTGAATACAATGGTTTCCAGTAGTGTCGAAAAATCTTCTCGAAAGCGGCGTCGCTGCCCCTGCGAAGTTCTTCCACCCATTGCGACTCGGAAGGATCGTGCGTTTTCCGCATTGATGTATCTTTTACACTTATTCTAAATCCGATCGAATTGTCGGATAAATTAGCCAGAAAATTAACAAAATAGAAATTTGCGGAAAACATTCCGGTTTAATCAATGCCAATCTATCAATTAAGACCAGCGAATTCGGATATTTTTCTTGGTGATCGCCGTCGCAACTTTTACACGGCACACGGGTAGTTGTCGTAACATTTTTTCTTGCGCACCTTACATTCGTTTTCTTGCGATGAAGCAGCAACAATCCGCGGCGCGGTCAAAAATCTGATCCTGCACCTTAAAGCCATTGATTTCGAGGTTCGTCACAAGCGTGCGCGCGATTTTTCTCAGACCACCAGGGACAGCGGGACCGTAGAAAAGATACAAGTATCCCCGTCCATCGAGGTGATCGACCAGGTTATTGGCTTCTCTGGAAATGGATTTTTTTGTCCAGAACAGATTCACATTGAAAGAAAATATTTTGTCAAATATCTCGCGGCTTTCAAAATCCGCAAGGTCGGCGCATGTAAACTTGGCGACACCGCCGGCGACATATTGTGCGTTTTTTTCCTTTGCTTTGCCGATCATGGATGCAGACCTGTCAATGGCTTCGAATTTTCCGCCTGCAAGCTGCGCACAGATCAATTGGGCAGCAAGGCCGGTACCGCAGCCTATTTCGAGGATCTTATCCTTCGCCCGTAAGGCCATGATCTCTAACGCCCAGCCAAAACGCATCGGGATATCGTGATTCATTTCAAATGATATGGCGCATGTCAGAGGACAAAAATAGCGCGCGGTTGCGAATGTTCACCTCGCGTAAGCAGATGCCGCGCAAAATTCCGGAGATCTCTACCAGAAATGTTTTCGCATAAACGAGATCGCATTTGAATGGAACAGCCGCTGGACAACTTCGTCGGCAGGGAGCTGATTGTATGGTTTCAACCGTGCCTTCCCGCGGGTCTGCATATAATTAAATGCGTGACGTTCCATATACTCTTCAAGATGAACGATGGTCTCCTGCGTCAGATAGCCGTTGAGTGGATCGATGATGCCATCATAGTCGCTGCCAATCGCCAGGCAGTCCCAGGCAAAGAGGTCGTGGTTGTCGAGCAGCTCAGCGATGTGCTGAACCTGGGTCCACAGGAGTGAAGACCGGTAGTGCCGGATCTTGCTGATCCATTTGGAATGCTTGAGGCGTTTGATCGTTTCCTTGTCGGCGATTCGCCTTTCGTCGAGTTGAAGTCCCATGATGCCCTTTGATTTTGCCAGCGCCACAATTTCCTCGTCGTAGAAATTGATGTCTTCGTTCATGAAGGTTGTGCCAGTTTCTTTCAGGTCGACGACTTTTTCGTCCATCGACCGCAAGCCATTGGCCGCACCGTGACTGATCACAATCGGTATTTGGTCTGCGGCGTATTCGCCGTTTGGATCGAGCACCATTTGAATGTACTGCCGTCGGGCGGCTGCGCTCATGTGCTTGATGTCGACGAGGATCCGTCTGCCGGTATCGCGGCTGAGGAGTTCCTTCAGTACTTTCTTTCCCATCTCCAGGATCGGGGCATCCATATTTTGACTTTGGTTTGTGTGCTTTCCGATGATGTCGAAAAGGCTGCGGGCATGGCCGCACAAGTGGTTGTTGAAATGATGGGCGAAGGTCACGAAGAATGGCGGGTGCGGCCATCCTTTTATTTCGCGCACGTTGGCAATGGCCTTGTCGAGTGTCGGATTCTTGTAGTCGCTGTGAACCACGTGCATTCCTTCGATGGTCAGGATGATAATGATTGTTTTTTCGTCGGATTCCAGGTGCTTCTCCACCGTTGAAAAATCCTTCGCAAGCACGTATTTGAATTTTCCGCTGTCGGTCTTCGTCGTCTTGTGTTCACCTTGCAAATAGTAATTGTATTCCGCGATCAAGTCTTCGAAATAGTTATTGACACGTTGGATGTAATCAACGCGTGCGTCTCCCACTGACGTGGCGAAAGACGCCGCCAGGTCGCTTACAATGCCCGTCCCCAGCTCGTTGTTAAAAAAGCCGCGCTCGATCGGATATAGCGATGCACAAACCACTCTGACGTTGCCATTGGCGAGGGTTGTACAGTCAGCCTGGCTGAACTTGCAGATCCCGCAAAGCGCCTGGACCACCCTCTCGAAAAAATTAGGCGAGTCGTAATACCAAATGCTGTGCTTGTCCTTGCGGTTCAAACTGTTTTTTCCCCGTTCAATGGCGAAACTTTTTCCGTAAGGTTTAAGATGCGGGTGGCAATGTAGATCGACGTAGCTGTACAACATAGAAATTGGGATTAAGTGGTAAGTAAATCCGAGCTTGCATCTCAGCAAAAAGCCCATCCCTCACGAAATCGTGAC
>DASPNN010000788.1:0-11815 GCA_035626495.1 Chryseosolibacter sp. | reverse complement strand
AGCGAAGACCGCCCGATGATTGTCTGGTAGTCTTTTTTAGTTAACGTATGGACTCTGCAAGGCTCAATCGTTTCGATTGAAAATAAACTTGGTTCGTGGTTCCGGAAACTTTCAGCGGAGGAAACGCCTTCGCCTTCAAAGAAGAATTGAAATGTTATGTCCCTACCATCCTTGTTAAAAGACAACCTGACGCATCCTTTTTCTATGTAAAACATTTTTTCGGAAACCTGGCCTTCTTCTAATAAAATTGTTTTCGGCGGGATGTGCTCTGATTTGAAAAAATGCCTGAACTTTTGCCATTCCGCATTAAGTTGTTCTCGTTCCTTTGTCATGGCGAAAATTAGTGAAATTCGACTTTTTGTGACAAATCAACAGAAAGCCCCGGCCATGCGACAGATGGAAATCATGAGGCAATCCCCATCAAAAAAAAATTAACGAGGATTGCCCATGAGATAGCGAAAACGAATTATCTCTTGATCAGTTTTTTGACGATCAGCCTATCTTTGCCACTGACATTCAAGACATACAGTCCCTGGGGCAGGCTTCCAATGTAAAGGGTATGCTTTGTATCGGCGAATTTTTCCCACACAACGGATTTACCAGTGGCGTCCAGAAGGTTCACAGTCTTCTCATCGTCTTTGTATGAATCCGGAAGTGTAATCGTGACTTCAGCGGCGGTCGGGTTTGGGTGAACATAAACCAATGCTTCTTCTTCCTCGACGGCTTCTGACATTTCTTCCGTCTCTGATCTTGCCGAGCTTGACACAGCGATCAATTGCCATTGCGCGTTATAAGACGTCGTGTTGGCATACTGGCCGCAAACGCTTCCGTTTGTCGTGCGGCCCATTCCGTCAAGATATAATCCGGTACCCCGGTTCTGAATACGGGAGTAACTGCCGCTGTATGTTTGCACGGCCCATTGTGAATTATACGAAGTTGTGTTGGCGTACTGACCCACGTCCGAACCGTTCGTGGTGCGACCCATCCCATCGAGAAGCATACCGGTTCCCCGATTGCGGAACTGATAGTAGCCACCCAGGCTGATCCGTTCCCATTGCGCATTGACGTGCGTGGTGTTGGCGTACTGGCCACAAGCCTCACCATTCACGGTACGGCCCAAACCGTCAAGGAATAATCCAGTGCCTCGGTTTTGGATCCGGTAATAAGTGGTTACGTCTGAACAGGAGGTGCTGACGTTCGCATAGCTCCCGGAGCCGGAAACTGAAATCCCATCGTTGGTGCACCCGGCTTTGACGCTGCAGTTTGTGACGTTCTCCAGCCAGATGCCGATCCCCGTGCCATCCGTGATCCGGGCGTTGTTCAGGTGACAGTTGTTGCTGCCTGAGAGTACAAAATAGCCGCGCCCGCACTCGCGCGCGATCAGGTTATTGGCTGTTATCCGGCTGCAATCATTGGCAAAGCGCAACCCCGCATAACCCGTCCCATAGGCACACCGGTAGGCATCGACCGTCCCGACGGTCCCGTTGATCGTCCTGTTCAAAAGCACGCCGCATTCCCCGCAGTGCCTGGCAACTATGCCGTCAATATCCACTCCATCGACACTGTAGGTTTCGAGTCCATGAGAACCGATATTCTCAAACCTGCAGTTCTTTACTTCGAGATCATAGACCCAATAATTCCAGGGTTCGCTCTCCCGGCTGTCAACCCGGATCCCGATCCAGGGACAATCATAAATCTGAACATTTATGAATTTCAGGTAACTGGCCCTGCTGCTCCGGATCCCATAGCCATTCGAGCCCCCTCTCAGGATCATATCGTGAATCTCAAATCCGTTGTACGTGTTAATGACACCCGTACCACTGAAATTCCGCGTGAATGTATTGCCATGACAGTACAGTTTTACGTTAGAGGCCCGCACAGTGAGTGTGCTGGTCAGGGTGCCGCCAGTTAAGATGTGAATTTCCCGGCTGCCCGTCATGCAGTTGTTGATCGCTGTCGCCAGACTGCTCGTACTGCCCTGGTCAACATCGTTGATTCGCCAGATGTAGCTGCTGCCAGACTGACGCACCTCGTTCGGGTAGGCGAGCGCATCATTGTGGAACATTACCTGTACACATAACGATAGTATACAGATGCCAAAAATCAATGAAAGATTTCTCATAGTTTGTTAGGTTGGTGGATGAGTGAGATTGAATAATTGAATGAAAAAGTAACATGAAGGCGTTTGTTGCCTTGGACATGGTTACTTCAGCGAACAGGACTCAGGCTTTGAATGTGCCGGCCTGTTATCGGGTGGGGTTTGCGTCATCTTGTTACAGGAAAACTGTAACAACGGGCATGCTCAACATAAGTGCACGCGACAATGAATTTTTCTTAGTTTCATAAAACAGTTATGGATGATCGGGTGAACGGTAGCAATGTAAGCGGCCTAACCACAAAAGCCTCCATGCAGGACACTGCATGACACCCCAGGATACAGCGCTTACCTGCCTGGTCGGATTTCCTGTTTTGCAGATGCAAGAGACAAAACCCACGGATTCTTCACGTTGCTGGTGAAATTGCCAGACAAGCACTTTCCAGCAACTCCCATGCGGCGCGACGCGTAAAAAAACACCTGAAAATCGGAATCACGATCATGTGCTTTACAACAATGCGCTCACGGGTTATGCAGTTTTCAATGTGAGATCTGATGGTCCTGCACCGGCATCGGCAGCTTCGTTCACAATAAGGGGACTTAACAAACCTTTTTGTTTTTGAGTTTTCGACCACAGAAAAACCAATCCGACGGCAATGGCATCCAGTAACAGGATCAGGATACTACCTTCCGGACCGAAGGCACCTCCCGTTAAAAGATTGTCAGAGGTCACGACCTTTATCACTGAGACTTTGGCGGACGTCCCGCTAATCCCGGCCCCGAACACGGCTCCCTGCAAAAGATTCCAGCAGAAATGAATCCCTATCGACATACCCAACCTACCCGTCAGAAGAAAAGGGACCGCCAGCATGAGCCCATCAATGACAAGGTTTGTGGTCGACAATATGGAGGCACTTTCATTGGAATAGTGAGCAAGCCCAAAGAGCGTGGAAACAATAATGCTTGCGGTCAGCGCGCTGGTTAAGGTTTTTTTTCTGAGTGGCCTTAAAGATTCCAGGACCAGGTAAAAAAGAAAAGATCGAAAAAATAATTCCTCGCCAACGCTCCCGGCCAACTGGCTGAATGTTTCAGAGAAAAAGCCTTCGGCAAATGAATACGTCGCACCGGGCGGCGTTCTGAAGTAATCTCCTATAGTAATGTTTCCGGATAAGTAAAGGATTCCGTATAACACAACCAATTGTACAGCGGCAATGCCACAGCCAATTAGAAATTCGATGGTCCAGAACCCATTGACAAGCAGCCCATATTTTCCGAATGGTCTTTTTTCAATGAACTTCGTTTGAAGATAGAGACTTACAATGATGGCGATCAAGAAAATCGAGCCTGAGATAAATCCCCTGAGCAGACTATCGGGCAATATCGACTGCAGCGTTAGCTGGAGTGGAATGTTGATGCCAAATGTCAAGATTATGAAAAATAGCAATCGCCAGAAAATGCGAAGCCGCTGGTGTTTGTTGTACAAAAGTGTCATCCGAATTGCTTGATATTGGTTAAGTCGTTCATAAGGTCCTGTGTCGAACCCGGTCGTAGACGCGCATAAGTTGGGACAGGTTGCTTTTTTGGCTTCGGAAGAGTTGGCACAACCCGTGTTTTCCCCAGCGGACCACTAATTAAATAGCTGTTGGTCAGTCTGTTAGTCGGGAGACCATGAGCCTGCATCTTTTTCAAGATTGCCTAGCCCTACCGTTTCACCCGGAGATTATTTCCGCAGCGAACTGAGATGCTTATTGAAAAAAGACTTCTTTTTACAATTTATTAACTATGAATACAAGCGTTGTTGTGTACGTTTGGGTATTAAGTCTAAAACACTTTGCTTATGAAACTTTTCAGGAAAGTCGCCCGAGTGCCGGCAGGGAGGTTTGTCCTCCTGCTTTTGTTCTCAACAGCCATTTTTGACCTCGCTTATGCCCAAACCAAAGCCGATAAGCTCGACAAGCTAATAGGCGCGTATGCTGCATATGGAAAATTCAATGGGTCGGTTCTGGTCGCTGAAAAAGGCAAAGTCATTTACAAAAAAGGTTTTGGTTTGGCGGATATGGAATGGAATGTTCCGAATCAGCCCGACACTAAACACCGGCTGGGCTCCATCACCAAGCAATTTACGTCCATGCTGATCATGCAATTGGTTGAACAAGGTAAGTTGAAACTGGATGCCCCCATTTCCACATATCTTCCGGATTATCCGAAAAAGACCGGAAGTGCGATCACAATTCATCATCTGCTTACACACACTTCGGGCATTCCCAACATGACTTCGTTCCCCGGGTTCTTCAAGAACATCAGTCCCAATTACCACAGCCCGGAGCAGCTTGTGAAACTGTTCGCTGACTCGACGCTGGAATTCAAGCCCGGAGAAAGGTTTGCATACTGCAATTCGGGTTATGTGCTATTGGGTTATATTATTGAGAAGGTAACGGGCAAATCTTACGATCAGGTATTGCAGGAGAACATTTTTACTCCGCTCAAGATGAATAATTCCGGATATGACCGGCATGGCCCCTTGTTGAAGAACCGCGCCCGTGGCTACGCAAAATATGGAAGGACTTATACCAATGCCGATTTCATTGACATGTCTGTGCCATACTCGGCGGGAGCTATGTATTCGACTGTTGAGGACCTTTATCTCTGGGATCAGGCATTGTATGGCAATCAGCTGCTGCGGAAGGAAAATATGGACCTGCTATTTGCAAAACATATTTCGTCAGGCTGGGGGCATTACGGCTATGGATGGGGCGTGGGGGAAATGCCCTTAGGCAACACGTCAGAGCGTGTGGAAACGGTTGGCCATTCCGGGGGAATAAACGGTTTTAACACGCAGCTCACACGAGTCTTGTCTGACCGATCGTTGATTGTTTTATTGGATAACACGGGAGGAGCTCCTCTTAATGATATAACGAATGCCATTGCTGCAATTATTTATGATAAGTCCTACGACCTTCCTAAAAGATCTGTTGCTTTTTCATTGGCGGACAGCATAGACAAGGCGGGAATTTCCGCCGCACTTGCCCATTATGATGCAGTTAAAGATTCCGCCACGTATTATCTGAATGAACACGAGATGAACAAAACAGGTTACGAATTTTTACAGGCTGGCAAATTGAAAGAAGCGGCGGAAATTTTTAGACTCAATACAATAGCATTTCCTAAATCTGGAAATGTATATGATAGCTACGGGGAAGCGCTCATGGCGCTTGGGAACAAAACCGAGGCGATTGAAAATTATAAGAAGTCAGTAAGATTAAACCCTGGCAACGAAAGCGGCATACGGATATTAAAAGAGCATGGCGTCAACACAGATGAGCTGGTCAAAAAAGTCCCGATCGAATACCTGAAGCTCCTGCAAGGTGAGTACCTGAATGCAAACGATAAAGCGTGGACAATCAGATTCGAGGTGACGGACGGAATACTGTACGGCAACGACAGGGGTTACAGGTATAAAGTGCTTCCCGTGGGAGAGGGCGAGTTTGTGAATCCCGATGATGGGGCTTCATTGGTTTTCGATACGAAAGACAAAAAGGCAATAACGTTGGTACTTTTCGGAACAGCGAGATTTACGAAGGTTAAGTGAGTGTAAGAGGAAACTGCAGGGCGATTATAACCTCGCACACAGTATTCGTTCAAAATGAAAAAAGCCGCAGGTCTCCGCGGCTTTTTCCTTTGATCAGTGACATTCCGGTCTTGCTACCGTGTCTAGGGACTGTTGAAGGTCGTAATTTCCCGCGATGAGTGAACTTTGAACAATCAGCAGCTTGGGGGCGTCCAATGCGCATGTTCATCACGCCTATGCGGTTAAAAATGATAGATCAGCTTAAACGCTCTTTTAGATTCACCGCGAGACTAAGGTAACGTGGTGGACCCGGGAGGGCGGCTCTCATCAATTTATTCCTGATAATCGAAGGTATCTTCCATCAGTTTCGTTAATTTTGGAACCATAACCCACTATTGAACAATTTTCCATGTTAGAGGATTAATAATAATTCACCGCCAACGCACAGACTATCGGCATTTTTGCGTTATCCGAGGTGACTTTCCAGCCAAATCAAGTATAAAGACATCGAAAGCTACGCGTTGGGATGGCGCCGGACCGCAAAATATGTTCAGACACTCAATTGAATTCACTTCGATTACAAAATCCACTTACACTTAGACTAAATATGAAAAGACCAAAGACCAAATTGATCGCACTGTTTTTCGGTGCCATCGTCATGACCAGTCCGGTTTTGACTTCCTGTGACAAAGATGATTCCGAAGATGTGCGCCCAAAAGTTGAAATTCCGACGGAATTCAGCGAGTTGACCGTTGAGCAGAACAAGGAAAACCTCGAAGACAACGGTATTGCCTTGGTAGGCAAAATGACCTCTCTTAAAGACGCCCCGGGTATCAATACCACCGCATCCCTGAATCATTTCCTTTCAATCGCTGATGTCCCCGAGGGCGGAAGAGCGGCGACCAACAACAAGGCTGTTAAGATGATGATTCTTCTTTCACGTTTTGGTATTGGAAATGCGAAGGCTTCCGACGTGCTCAAAGGTTTCCGTGCCAGAGAAGAGGAGCCCCAAACCCCCCAGGAAGTATTTAATGAGTACAAAGGAACGTATACGTTCAACCATACCACGCAGCAATGGGATTATGCGGCAGGTGGCGACGCGATTATCTTCAAGTTTCCGTCAACTGAGAACGGCACAACCAATAATGCCGAGCTTTCCATCTACGGATATACTACCCAGGCCGTTGTTAATGATGCCGCAGAGTATGACGGCGACGTTCCAACCGCATTAAAGGCTGATCTTTCCGTTAACGGAACCAAACAAATCGAATACTCCTGGGCTGCTTCTTACAAAAATAACGGCGAGCCTACTTCGATTGTCACCACGCTGAAGATCGGAACATTCCTGTTCGCTTTCGAGGTGAAGAACACAACTTCCGAAATCGGCATTAACTACAGCCTCACGGAAAACGGGACAAACCTTCTTTCTTTCGGTGCCGGTGCCTCCGGTAATTTCAACTCGGATAACATAGGGGACAGCGAAGCCGCTGCCGATGTGGTGACTTCAAGCAGTGCCTATTTCCAGATCATGAACATTAAGTTTGCCGGTGAGGTCCAGGTAAAGACACTCGAAGACGCTCTTGATGCGGCGGACACCATCGAGGAAGAAGCTGCCGCCTACAACGCAGGCACCACCTTTGTCGTTTTCTATGCAGACTCGAAAGAGAAGATCGCGGACCTTGAATTTTACGGCACAACCGTAACGGAAGAATATGATTTCTGCTTCGACCAGAATGGGGACGGCATTGAAAGCGAGGACGAATGCGAGCACTATACCGACACTTATGAAAAGATAGACGTTCGTCTGGTATTTGCCGATCAGTCGAAGACGGATCTGGAAACCTATACCGATGTGGGCTTTGAAGAGTTCGAAGCCGAACTTGACGAATTTACAGCATCGCTTGAAGAAGATTTCGGCGGGTAATTCGCAATATTCATCGTAAAGTAAAAAAGGCTGCGATCCCTCGCAGCTTTTTTTATTGTGCTGTTGAAGACGATTTGTACAGCGATCATTTGGCGATGACCCTGTAGTATTTTACGCCATAACCTCCCCACACTCCGAGGGCGTTCTTATTATCCACATTTGAGAGGATCTCGTTGCCGGAAGAAGCAAACGGGTTACCCACTACATACAGCTCTCTTTCCAAGGTTCTCCAGAAATCGAAATGCGACTTGTCCATTGTACAGAACTTCACTTTTATCGTATCGCCTTTCTCAAAATATAGGTCGTCCTGGACGTTGGTGAAGCTGTCCGGCCCGCGGAGCAGGGAAAAGGTAAAAGTCTCTCCGTTGAAGGACTGGTCACCGATGGCCGACAGGTAGACGGGGATATATCGCGTGTCTTTGTTTTCACGCTGCGTGAACACGCGGTAATAATTGTCGGTCGCAGGGTCGTCCGTGAACTCTCCGTAGATATATCCAAGACTATCCTTTCCGGGGATGGTCTCGAACCATAGTTTCGCGAGCTCCGCGATGGGAGGAATGGTCGTGGAGGCTGAATACCTTTCGCCCTTGTATTCGATTGTCAGTGTATATGACTTTCCTACTTCGCCCTTGATTTCGGTGCCGGTGTAAATATACTGCGGGAAATAGGATTCGTCTTTTTTAAGGGTGAGGACCTCATTGATAAAGCCGTCGCTAACGGTGACTTTTGCCGTGGTCACTACGAGCTTACGAACAGTTGCGGAATCGAGGGCATCAAAATACGACATGCTTGAAGTTAAAATCACTTTTGGAAAATTACCCTGTTCGATCCAGCCATCGACAACCAGTTTGGGCTGGTATGTGCCGAACTCAAGTTCTGGTTCCGTATTGCAGCTTATCAGGCATCCGATCAGTACGATGTAATGGACCTTTTTCATTTTATGAGGGTCAGAATTTAAGGCGATAAGTAACGGATGGCAGGACAGGAAACAGGGCAACCTGTTTCAAGCTTGTTTCCAGCTTGTATTCTTCGAGGTCGCCATCGGTTTCGAAATAAATGTAGTAGGGGTTTCGCCTGTTGTAAACATTATAGATCGAAAAGATCCATGCCGATTCAAACTTCTTCGAACGGGGAACTACGTATGTGGCTGCAAGGTCCAGACGATGATAGGCCGGCATCCGGAAGGAGTTCCGGGGCCCATATTCATTCACGATATTTCCCTGAATTACATAACGAGCCACGGGCAGATTGAGGGCATTTCCTGTGCCGTAAACAAACACGGAAGAAACAGTCCACTTTGGATTCACGACATAATTTGTTACGAGCGAAACGTCGTGCAGACGATCATACTTGGCGGGAAACGGTTTCCCGTTGTTCAGGTCGGGGAAATCGCGCGAAGTTTTGGCAAGCGTATATCCCAGCATGCCGTTGATCTTTCCCGTATTTTTTCTGATCAGTATTTCCGCCCCATAAGAGGTACCTTTTCCAAAAACGAAATTATCGTCATAATTGAATCCTTTACTGTAGCCGATAATCACACCATCACGATATTCCATTTGGTTATGCATAGTTTTGTAATACAGCACCAGGGAACTCTCGATGGTATGGTCTGAAATGTTCCTGAAATAGCCTGCTGAAAATTGATCGGATGATTGGGGCTTCACGACGGACGAACTCGTTACCCACACATCCATCGGGAGCGAAGCCGATGAGAGAGGCGCCATGTGCATGTATTGGTACCCTTTGTCATACGAGAACTTGAGCGAAGACACTGGGTTCAGACTGTAGCGTACAGAAACCCGCGGCTCCGCGTTCCCATAGGTGGCAATACTTTTATTTTTTGAATAGCTGATCGTGTCGAGAATTTGAAAATTATCGTCCGCCACATAGCGGGTGAAGGGTCCCAGCTGCCGGTAGCCGGTAAAGCGGATGCCGGCACTCACTTCCATCTTATCTGAGATGGAAAATTTATCATTGATAAAGAGCGCGGCTTCATCGGCATACAGCTTGACATTTTTATTTAAATCGAGGTCTACGTCTCCAGTGGATGCCTTCACGTTGTTCGGACGTAAACGATGAAATGTGTATGCTATTCCAAAATCGATCACATGTTTTCCTTCGGTGATGTTGAGTTGCCAGGTGAGGCCTTGATCCCGGATACTGGAGATGACGTGAAAGTCATACGTGTTGATCGACGCTGCGAAACGCATATCGTAGAATACGCTGTTCACAGTCAGCTCTCCCGTCATCGAATTGTTAAATTCGTGAAGCCAGCCCACGGAGACCGTGCTGTTGCCCCATCGTATGTTGTTGGAAAATGTACTTGCAGTCCCGAAATCAAAATCATCACGGCCATTGTAGGCGCGCAGGTTGAGAAGATCCCGCCGGCCCAAGCGGTAGTCGCCATTAAGGTTGAGATCGTAGAAATAATAATCGATGTTTTCCTCCACTGAAAAAAGATGGCGCAAAGGGTCGATAAAAGAGTCGATATACGTCCTGCGTCCTGCTGCCATAAACGAGCCTTTCCCTTTGTTGATTGGCCCTTCAACAAGGGCGTTGACTGACAACAAACCAATACCCGCTTCGTTTTTGATCCGCTCTGCATTTCCTTTACGTGTGCTGATCTTGGTAATGGAGGAAAGACGGCCCCCATAATATGCCGGTACACCACCTTTGTAGAGATCCAGGCTCCGGATCACATTCCCGTTAAAGACGGAGAAGAAACCGAAGAGGTGGCTGGGATTGTAAACCACCGAATTATCCAACATCACCAGGTTCTGATCAACCGCACCTCCCCGTACATAGAAACCTGTATTTCCTTCACCTGCGGTGTGAACGCCCGGCAGCAATTGGATGGCCCGTATTGGGTCAATCTCACCCATTAGGTAAGGCATCGATTCCAATTCCTTCCTTGTGAGGGTGACATGGCCTGTTTCGGTTTGTGTGATCTTTTCTTCGGCTCTCGAGTCTGTAACCTCGACTTCCCGAATCAAGGAGGCAAGGGAAGGTAATCCCATGTTCACAGTGGTGCTCCGATCAGCAACAATTGTTACGATCCGGTTCGAATATCCGACAAAAGAGAACGCGAGTTGATAAGTGCCTGGCGGCACAGTTATCTTGTAGTTGCCATTTTCCAACACAACTACGCCCTGGTTTAGCTCTTTTATGAAAACCGTGGCACCCCAAAGCGGCTTGCGGGTTGCGCTGTCGTACACGGATCCCTCGATATTTACAGTTTGTGCAAAGCATCCCGAAATGGACATCATCAGTCCAATAGCCAGCGTCACAGATCGTAAGTTTTTCAAGGGTATTTATTACGGGGAACGATGGAAAAAAAGATCACTCTGACTCAAAAAAAGAGAATGGTCAGCAATGAGCAAATATACCAATACGGTGGCAGAGGCGCAATTGCAAAATCTTGAATTTAGAAGAACAACTACAATCCCTAAAGGGAAGCCTCGCGCTCGTTAGCAAGAATCTCATTTTGTGTTTCGACTGCGCGTGGATCCCTTCGGGGAATAAAAGGGCCAGGGTTGGCCCCACAGTGACGTGTATCCTGCGCGCGCCCTCAATGCCTAAAGGGAAGCATCGCGCTCGTTAGCAAAGAATCTTATTTTGTGTTTCGACCTGCGGGTGGGTCCCTTCAGGGAATACAAGGGCCAGGGTTGGCCTTCACAACGACTTGTATCCTGCGCGCGCCCTCAATCCCTAAAGGGAAGCATCGCGCTCGCTGGCAAGAATCTCATTTTGTGTTTCGACTGCGCGTGGATCTTTTCATGGAATAAAAGGGCCAGAGTTGGCCTTCACAACGACGTGTATCCGGCGCGCGCCCTCAATCCCTAAAGGGAAGCCTCGCGCTCGCTGGCAAGAATTTCATTTTGTGTTTCGACTGCGCGTGGGTCCCTTCAGGGAATAAATGGGCCGGCGGTTGGCCTCACTGTGACTTGTATCCGGTGCGCCCTCAATCGATCCGCGGGCGGATCCCTTCAGGGAATAAAAGGGCCAGGGTTGGCCTCACTGTGACTTGTATCCGGCGCGCGCCCTCAATCCCTAAAGGGAAGCCTTGCGCTCGTTAGCAAGAATCTCATTTTGTGTTTCGACTGCGCGTGGATCCCTTCAGGGAATAAAAGGGCAGGGTTGGCCTCACAGTGACGTGTATCCTGCGCGAGCCCTCAATCCCTAAAGGGAAGCCTCGCGCTCACTGGCAAGAATCTCATTTTGTGTTTCG
>DASPNN010000787.1:0-2168 GCA_035626495.1 Chryseosolibacter sp. | reverse complement strand
TACTTCTTCGCCGTTGGCAGAGTCAAGGTTACCGGTAGGTTCGTCAGCGAGGATCACTTTCGGTTTTGCAACGATGGCACGTGCGATGGCGACGCGTTGCTGCTGACCACCCGACAACTGCTGCGGAAAGTGATTTCTCCGATGCATGATATTCATGCGCTCGAGCACTTCTTCCACACGCTGTTTGCGTTCGGAAGCGGGTACCTTGAGGTACAACAAAGGAAGCTCAACGTTTTCAAACACGGTCAATTCGTCGATGAGGTTAAAGCTCTGGAATACGAAGCCGATAGATCCTTTGCGGAGCTGCGCACGCTGTCTTTCAGAATATTTAGACACTTCATGCTCGCCGAAATAATATTCACCGGCGGTCGGGTTATCGAGCAAGCCGACGATATTCAACAGCGTGGATTTACCGCAACCTGAAGGACCCATGATGGCTACGAATTCGCCGTCCTTGATCTCCAGGTTGATGTTGTTTAATGCAGTGGTTTCTACTTCTTCAGTAGTATACACTTTTTCGAGGTTTTTAAGTTTGATCATGGCGATAGATTTTCGAAGTTATAAATTAAGATGTTTGATCCGAGTATTTAGTTTTAAATGTAGATACAATACTTCCTTTTTTTTAAAAGGTTACTTGAGCACCAGCACTTCGTTGTTGCCGAAGTTCTCGTATGAAGAGGTGATTACCCGGTCGCCCGGTTTCAGACCCTCCAGAACTTCGAAATGCTCAGGATTCTTCCTACCCAGCTTCACATCCCTCCGCACGGCCTTCGTTCCGCCATCCTCCAGCGCAAATACCCAGTTGCCACCGGTATCCTTGTAGAATCCGCCAACAGGCAACAGTAGCTCCTCCGAGGATTGGCTCAATTCGATCCTGAGCCTCAGCGACTGGCCCCGAACAATTCCCTCGGGTACCTCCCCTTCGAAGTTCATATCCACATCGAAACGTCCGTTGGTGACTGTCGGGTATTTATAGGTGATTTTCAGCACGTAGTCTTTGTTATTAAATGTAGTTGTAGCGCGGAGCCCCGGTGCTATCCGCGGGAAATAAAGTTCGTCGATCGGCACACGGACTTTATAACTGCCCACGATGTCGACCCAGCCAAGCCGTTGGCCGGCATTGACAGCCTGGCCTTCATCGAGCTGGGGTCGCGACAGCTGTCCGTTAATCGGAGCGCGGATCACGAAGTTGTCAAGGATCTTTCCGGTGTTGGCAAGGCTCTGCATCATCTTCTTTTCAGAAAAATTCAGATCCTGGTACTGCCTGATGCGGTCGATCGAATCGGCCTTGTATACCTCGTAAGTAATCCGTTTCCGTTCCAGGTTATACTTATAATCGGCTTCCACACGTTCAAAATCCTGCTTTGCGATCAACTTTTTCTCATACAATTTCTTCTGCCGATCATATTGCGGCCCGAGGATCTCCAACTGGTTTTCGATGGCTGCCAACTGCTGCCTCTGCTCGAGATCGTTCTTGGAAATCTGCAGGCGCGTCTCGCGCAGCTGGTTGATGCTTTGGTTCAGCGCAGCTTCCTGCTGTAAGACATTCAACTCCCTGTTCAGGTTGCTTAATTCAAGAATAACATCGCCCTTTTTTAACATCGCGCCGCTTTCAGCAACCACGCGTTTGATCGTTCCGCCTTCGATCGCATCAAGATAAACAGTATGGCTTGGCTCTACAATGCCAGTCTGGGGAATAGTCTCCTGGAAAATACCGCGTTGGACGGTTGAAATCGTAATCCGCTCGGGGTCAATCTTCAGAGTGGATCTGCGGTCGGCGAAAATGAACTGGTAGCCGACAAAAACAACAAAGAGCGCAATACCACCATAAGTAGCAATACGTTTAACTGTCCATGTTTTCTTTTGAATTTTTCTATCCATTACGTTTGGTTGCGTTATCTGAACACACGGGCTTTGCCAACAAACGTGCCAAGTGAACGAAAGGCCTTTCGTCTGCTATTTTCCCCGTAAACCGATTATTTTAAGTTCACATATGAACGGGGATGTCCGCAACCGAACATCAAAAATGACTGAATTTCGGCAGCCATTGCGTTATTTAGCCAGAAACGCATATTCGCAATTTCGGTATACCCTTTGCCCACTAGCGGACATGCTGTTTCGAAAATGAACCAGCCGCAACCAAGCTCGAACTCAAGTATGGCAGAAAA
>DASPNN010000786.1:0-7391 GCA_035626495.1 Chryseosolibacter sp. | reverse complement strand
CCGGTCGACCTCCGAACGGCTTTCGACATATTTCAGGTATTTGTCTACTTCATTCTTTTGCCCTTCACTCGTAATTTCTTTCACCATCTCGTGCTCCGGCGCCACGACCATGAAGTCGACGCCGAAAATGGTGTCCGGTCGCGTCGTAAAGACGGTCATGCTTTTGACCACCGACTTCTCGCTGCGAATGCCAAATTCGATCCGTGCGCCAGTGCTCTTGCCGATCCAGTTGCGCTGGATGTCTTTCATGGATTCGCTGAAGTCGATTTCGTCCAGTCCTTTCAGCAAACGCTCGGCGTACTCGGTGATGCGCAGGCTCCATTGGCGCATCCGCTTCTTCACCACGGGAAAACCGCCGCGGTAGCTGACCCCATTGATAACCTCATCGTTGGCCAGTACCGTACCGAGCGCTTCGCACCAGTTGACATCGGTGTATGCGAGGTAGGCCAGGCGATATTGCATCAGGATCTCCTGCTTTGTCTTCTCATCAAAAGCTTTCCAGTCGGCAGCCGTGAACACCGTTTTGCCTGTGGGCAGCTTGAACTTGATGTTCGGAAATGCATGCGCGGCGTTGCCGTCCTTTTCGAAGATTGATATCAGTACAGAGATCCGTTCCGCCTTTTCTTTCTGGCGATCGTACCAGCTGTCGAATATCTGAAGGAAGATCCATTGGGTCCATTTATAATAAGAAGGGTCGCAGGTGCGCACTTCCCGGGTCCAGTCGTAGCTGAATCCGATCTGGCTGAGCTGCTTGCGGAAGTTCCGGATGTTTTCCTCGGTGGAAATGGCAGGGTGAATGCCGTGGTCAATGGCGTATTGCTCGGCGGGCAGACCGAACGCGTCGAAACCAATGGGGTGCAGGACATTGAAACCTTTCAGTCTTTTGTACCTGGCCACAATATCGGATGCGATGTATCCGAGCGGGTGGCCAACGTGCAGGCCCGCCCCCGAAGGGTAGGGGAACATGTCCAGCGCATAATATTTCGGTTTCGTGGATCTATTGGAAACTTTATAAACCTGCCGCTTTTCCCATTCGAAACGCCACTTTCCTTCTATTCGCTTGATCTCTTCTTTACTGTATTCAGCCATTTTTTCTAAAATGAGCACAAAAGTAACACTCGGAGGGCGAAGAATAAAACGCTGGTTTTTTCCGGCGTAAGCACGGCAAGTAGCGGCTTTGTGGGTTATGGTTGGAGGCGGGTATGTGCTCCTTAGGCCCAAAGTGACTCGAAGGTTCGGCATGAGGTCCCGCGACCGAACTTTTCACTTCAAAGTTTAAGATTAAATTGCAGCGCCATCAAACAGACCAGCTTATGAAAAAAATTGTTTTCGTGTGCGTCATCCTTGTGGGTTGCGCGCAAAAGGAAATGTTGACGGTTGACACCAAACAAAACTTTGATAGGCTTCTCGATAACTACTATGAAGACTATCTGAAGCTCAATCCCCTGGAAGCTACACAGATCAACGATCCGCGGTATAACGACCGGCTGCCGATCGATATCACGAAAGGCTTTGAAGATACCCTGCAGGTTTTTTACGATCGCTATCTTGATTCGCTGCAAAGCTACGACCGGGCAAGCCTGGATTCCCAACAACAGGTCAGCTACGACATTCTCAAAGACGACCTGGCATTCCGGAAGGAGCTGTTGAAGTTTCCCCAGCGGCTCATGCCCGTGCAACAATTCTGGGGACTCACCCTCACCATGCCGCAGATCGGCAGTGGACAAAGTTTTCAAAGCTTCAAAACCGTTAAAGACTATGACGATTTCCTGAAACGCATCGACGCCTTCGCCGTCTGGGTCGATACCGCGATCGCCAACATGCGTGTGGGTCTCGCGCAGGGTTATACGTACCCGAAAATACTCATGGAACGCGTGCTCCCCCAGGCCAACGAAATGATCGTGGACGATGTAACCAAAAGCATTTTCTATTCGCCGGTTATAAACATTCCATCGTCATTCGCCGCCGCAGACAAGGCCAGGTTAACCCGGGCCTACAGCGACGCGATCAGAAACAAGATCGTTCCGGCGTATACTAAGCTGCACAGGTTCCTTCAATCTGAGTACATTCCGAAGACAAGAATCACCGCGGGTATCAGCGACATCCCCCTCGGCGCCGCCTATTACCAGATGATGATCCGCCAGTGGACGACCACGAGCCTGACACCCGACTCAATCTACAATCTCGGCGTGCAGGAAGTTGAGCGGATCACCGCCGAAATGGAAAAGGTTAAGGAGCAGGTGGGTTTTAAAGGCAACCTGCAGGCATTTTTCAAACACGTCAACCAGGACAAGAAGCTGATGCCGTTCAAGACCGACCAGCAAGTGATCGATGCCTACAAGGCGATTGAACAAAAGATCCAGCCGAAGCTGAAGAGCCTGTTCAATATGGTGCCGAAGACACCATTCGAAGTAAGACAGACTGAAGAGTTCCGGGAAATGTCGGCGAGCGCAGAGTACAGCCAGGGCGCGCCCGACGGGTCACGTCCGGGTATTTTTTATGTGCCGGTCATTAAACCGGAAGAATACAATGTCTCCGGAATGGAAACCTTATTCCTGCACGAGGCAATTCCCGGACACCACTACCAGACTTCGCTGCAACTGGAGAATACTGAGCTGCCCCGTTTTCGCCGGACATTGTGGTACGGCGCCTACGGTGAGGGTTGGGCCCTGTATTGCGAGTCGCTCGGTCGTGAGCTCGGACTCTATACGGATCCAATCCAGTATTTCGGGCACCTCGGAGACGAGATCCACCGAGCAATCCGCCTGGTGGTCGACGTCGGACTTCACACCAAAGGCTGGACTCGCGAACAGGCGATCCAGTATATGATGGACCACGAGCCGATCTCCGAACAGGGCGCCGTCGCCGAGATCGAGCGGTACATGGCAATCCCCGGTCAGGCGTTATCCTATAAGATTGGTCAGTTGAAAATTAAAGAGCTCCGCGAACGGGCCGAAGAAAAATTGGCAGACAAATTCAATATCGGGCTGTTTCACGATGAGGTTTTGAAATATGGGAATTTGCCGTTGAATTTACTGGAACGCAAGATCGATGAGTGGATCGCTAACACAGCTCGCAGCTAGTGCCGGTGCCCGTTACCGGGTTTTACGGTGTCAGGTTAACGAAAGGCCTATTCAATACTTGTTCGTTTTGACTACGGCGCGGGTTGTAAAGGGTTTCAACCTCAAGTCGCCAAATAAAACACGCCAATGAGACGACAAACGTGCGAAAAGATCATTTATTCGGCAGCGATTATTCCGTTGCTGGCGGGAAGTTTGATTTTTTTTTACTGGTATTGTCAGCGTGTGTTCCGGGCCGAGCACGTGTCTATCGAGTTGCCGGCGTTTCTGGCAATTGTCATTTATGTATTATTTGTTTTCGCAGGTCTTGTCATCACGATGACCTACCTCGGTAACGCGGTTTGGAAATTCGGCTGGAAGAGGTTGGCGCCTGCGTGGGTCATCATGATCGCGACGCTGCCGGCGATCATCACATATGGTACTATCTACGACCTGTACATGCAGCGTGCGTTTGTCCGGATCACAGATGATACTTATATGTACCGGGTGGCAAGGGTGTGGTCAGAGAATCTGGAGGTCACCGGCCTCGAATCGGAAGGTTACGATTTTGTCTTTTCCTTTGAGCCGGTCTATGTCTATGACCGAAGCACCGAGGACTCTTTCGGATACGCTTACACGATCAACGACGTTTACGTGGACGTGATCCATACAGACGGGTCCGTAAAGACGATGGTGTTGCCGAAACTCGACAAGGGAGGATGCAGGACTGTCAGTATCGGGGGACTGAAGTCTGTTCGGTGATTCTTGTGCGCGCCGTGCTTGGGAGCCATGTCGGATTGTTGCCGGTTGCTTGTTAACCTTTGGTGCATTGCGATAAAGTACTGGCTAACGATACACGTAAACAGCAGATTGGAGAAATTCAGAATTATGATCCCAGGCAAAAAAAAGA
The DNA here is from genome assembly GCA_035626495.1 of Chryseosolibacter sp. GTDB lineage: Bacteria > Bacteroidota > Bacteroidia > Cytophagales > Cyclobacteriaceae > Chryseosolibacter. The sequence goes on along the minus strand of DASPNN010000786.1, from coordinate 3,422 downwards.
CCTATCTGTTGACCCATTTTCTTATTTTTAACAACGCCTTAGATTCCGGATGAATAAAGCAATATTTATAACGTCTATTCTAATTGTGGTCCTTCTTTTTCCTGTCGTTAAGTTCTCTGGCTGTGACTATCGCATGAAATGGGGGCATGGTTTCACCTTTGAAAATGAACTTGGGATTCAAATCGATAGCCTGGAGATAATAATAGGAGACAAAAAGACCATGATATACGCTTCTTCTGACAGCCTAAGGACAATGGCCGGAAATATTGAAGTTCCGGAGAATGGGTACCCGCATAAAGTCACGATGAAAATCTTCAGTAACGGAAATTTGCAAATATTGAAGGCCGACTCGTTTGACTGTTATAACTGTGACGGCAGCCACGAGTACGTTTTGAGAAATACCGGAGCGGAATATAAGTTCTATAACTGATTGACCGTAAAACCATATAATTTAGTTCCGGCTTCCGACAGTACGCGAAGTCACCTTAGAACTGAGCAGGCAACTAGGCTGCGACACGCCAATGAACGTAATCTTTCATACCACTACAGCGATTGGAGTTGCAGTTTTACTGACCAATACACGGACTGTCGGCACAACGCCGGCTATTAAGGAAGTCATGCCCACAGCTTTGTCTGCCTTTGGAGTTGGAATTATTTCTCACGGCATATTGGACTTTATTCCTCATTGCTATCCGATTAATTCAAAACTCGACGTGATTGCCGGCCTTGCAATAATCCTTCTAACGACATGGATTTGCAATCCGCAATATCGCGCCGTCGTCGGGTTTTCATTTTTTGGGTGCATATTCCCGGATCTCTTCGACCTCGGGCCGAAAATTTTAAACAAACAGCTTAGCCTTGGCCTTACAATTTACGAGAACGTTTTTCCGTGGCACTGGTATAACTATTCCGGCTCGATCTATAGCGGCGATTGTGTAGTTTCCACAGTGAATCATTTCCTTTTGATATTTACGCTTGCCATTATTTTTTGGACGCGCCGTAGGCAGTTGAAAAATATATTTGCAAAGAACCGCCATCACGATATAACTGACTGCCCGACTCAGCCCAAGAGTCAGTTCCGCGGAAAGGAATTGTCATGAGTGGTGTTTTTTTGCACCCGTTCCCGTGCACAAAATATCGTATAGTAGTCGACTGAATTGCATTTTCACAAATGTATTCTTCGTGTAACTTTGAGTCTTCGGGACTTTTGTCGCAAGAAACCCCGGCGCCGATGGCTCGACTGTCCCGTACAAAAATGAAATATGTTTCATGAAAAACACCCTCGCGTTTCTTTTAACATTGATCGTTTGCCGATCCATCGCCCAGCCGGCTACGAGCGATGAGTACGTCCAGAACTTTTATACATCCTGTAAGCCCGCGAAATATTCAGCATTCCAGGATCTGCAGGTCGGGTTCCAACTGCTTGACACAAAGCAATACGGCCGGTCAATCGACCGGTTTGCCAGGTCGCTGGAGAAAGACAGCACGTGCTGCGACGCTTTCTACATGCTCGCCTACTGCTATCAGCGTCAGGAACAGTTAAGCCAGGCCTTTGAATACTGCGAACGCGCCTTGGCATGTGACCCGCAAAGCGCCTCCGCCTGGATTGTGAAAGGCACAACCTTCCTCATGTCGGGTGATTCCGTCGCGAGCGAGGGCTGTTTCAGGAACGCCATCAAGTTTGCACCGACAAAACTCGATGGCTACTATGGCCTGGCACTGAGCTATTACAGACAGGCCAAACGAAAGGAGTGCCTTGACGTTATCCTGGAGTCGGAATCGGCAGGGGCCGCTGCGGCATCCCCACGGGATAAAAAGAAAATGAATAAATTGAAAGAATTGATCCAGGAGGGCCGGTAGAACATTTCTTTAAACGCTCCCATTGGGAACAAATAACTTCCTGGGCGCATGAAGATCGGGCCAAGGTGTCTGCAGAGGTAATTCCCAACAACAGTCCGTGATTTCGACAAAGGACCCGCGCGACCGTGATCATCATAGATGCCTGCTCCATTTGCTATTTTCGACGTAAACAAGTCTTCGGCATTGCCAAAGAAAACGATCACAAAAAAAACCGATGAAAATCTTTCCTTCAATGCTGATAATTTTTTTGGTTGCAGCCGCGCACGCGCAAAGCCAGCGAACCCTGAATGAGCTTCGGAACCATCCAAAGTTTTTGTGGAGGGTTGACAGTCTCGCTCCCAATGCAGCGATCTATTATCAGGATGAGAGTTGGACCTCCCAGCGCATCGAACGGGTCAGGCAGCGCATAGCCGCCCAGATTGATTCAACCAAGACTTTTATCGGAACGGCCGGCTATAATCACCGGGTGCATTTGTTTGTCGTCAGCTCCCGCGAAGAAATGAAGAACCTGATCGGTTATGAAACCGATGGCACTGCATTCTACACACAACATGCCGTGACCGGAATTGCCGGCGTGAAAACGCACTCGATTTATTCGAACCATGAATTCTTCCACCTGATCTCAATGAATGTGTGGGGTTTGTCCGACACATGGCTCAACGAAGGCATGGCTGTTTATTCAGACAAAAAATGGCAAGGTCACCCGCTTCATGAGCTGACGAAATACCTGGTCGAATACGGCCGCTATATTCCCCTGAAGGGCTTGATGCGGAAACTGCGGAAGTTCGACAGCATGGTTTCCTATCCGTTGTTGGGAAGTTTCGCGATGTACCTGGATACAACGTATGGAAGGGAGGTCATCCTCCGCCTGTGGCGGGGAGAATCTCTAAAACGTGCGACCGGAAAATCACGTTCTCAACTTAGAAGGAATGGCTGGGTGTGATACAGCGCGTAAATACACGGGTGGTATCCTACTGAATATGACAATTACTTTGGGCGCTCCCGCGAACGCCGCAGAAGCCGGAATTCCCTTGAACCTAAGACTTGGATTATTATTGTAGTCCTTTTTGACTACGTACAATTCATTGGCGGCCAATTTTATTTACCTCATTTTTAGCTTGAAAGGTTTCGGCGTCAATAACTTTTGTTGACAGGGGAAAAGACTTATATTAGCTTGAATGAACAACTTTTAAAGACCCCACTTATGGACGTTTTAGATCAACCACTAGTTACTTCTGAACAGCGTGTTGTACAGTATGCTGGCTTCGGTGTCCGCCTGGGCGCGATGATTATCGACTCCCTCATCATTGGTGTTGTCACCCTCGCGGCAACTTATTATAACATCTTCACTGCGAAAAGCACGCTTTTATTGATTATCGTCACCCTCGTCTCGACGGCTTATAAACCATTGATGGAGTATTTTTTTGGCGCAACCGTCGGAAAAATGGCTTTGCGACTCAAAGTCGTCAATACACAACTTGACCGCGCCGATTTCTCGGAGATTTTTCTCCGTAACATTTTCAACATCATCCCCTCGTTGATCACCCTGGTCCTTACAGTGG
>DASPNN010000785.1:0-5132 GCA_035626495.1 Chryseosolibacter sp. | reverse complement strand
CGTGCCGGCTCATTCCGGAATGAAGAGCGACGGCCGGGATCGTTTTTTTGCGAAGCTGCTCGACCTGGTCCTTCATGAGCGCGATCAACGGCGTGACAACAATGCATAAGCCATCGCGGAGGAGGGCCGGAACCTGAAAGCAAACCGATTTCCCTCCACCTGTTGGCAACAACGCGAGGGTATCATGGCCGGCGATGACGGCCGAGATGATCTCCTCCTGCATGGGGCGGAACTGGTCATGTTTCCAGTATTTCCGGAGAATCGATAAGGCAGTTTCCAACTGATCGTTTTTTTCGTTCAGTTCTGAAACTTAGTCAATAACCATTAATGAATCAACGCACTATTTGGTGATGAGCACCGCGTCGGTCAGGATAAAATTCACATGATCCATGTCGTCCTTGTTGAGCTTGAGTTTGCCCCTCACCGTGATCAAGTCATCGACCTGAAATTTTCCGGGATCTTTTTTGAAAAAAACTTCCGCGATGGATTCGGGTCCGCCACCCCCGCAAAAAAAACACTGGCTCATCGGAAATTTCGAGATGATGATATAGTTGCCATCTTCGGGTGCGAAAGGGACGTAAAAACCCTCCACGGTAATTTCTTTTCCCTGCAGGCCGTTTAGCGTTTCAGGAAAGGTCGGGTAAAACATGTATTCGCCGAGCTTGTCGTTGTACTTGGGCTCGAATTTGGTCTTGGCAAACTCATTCCAGCCGTCGAACGTCGACTGCGAAAAACCCACCGAGCAAATACAGCAAAAAATTACGATCAGATTCTTTTTCATGTTTACAGACTTTCTGCGAGCACACGCGAAATATCGGTTCGATATGCCATCAAGGCCGGTATCAGCGAGCACAACACACCTAACAACAAACTTCCCACCAAAATTATCCATTCTTGCGCATAGAAAACAAGTCCTGTTATACCTGCGGCCGCCACCCCTGGTAAAATGTGCGGCATGATCGCAACAACGGCGTGGGCCAGCAGGCAACCAGTAACAGCAGAGGCAAATGTGAGCGCGGTGCCTTCCAGCAGGATCGCGCTCAATAACATTTTCTTCGACGCCCCCATGACGCGCATCATCGCCAGGTCGAACTTGCGTTCTTTCAGAGAATTGTACAATGCAATGAATATGCTGAGCGCGGAAATAAATATCAGAATCACAGCAAAACCATTCATGATATCGATACCCACACCGAGGATGGAAAAGAGTCTGGCGGATTCAAACGCGGGGGATGCCGCTTGTAAACCCGTACTGGCATTGATGATCCTCGGCAACTGAACGGCACCAAGCGCGGACCGGTACTGGACGAGCAGCGACGTTATCTCCCTGGTTGAATCACCGGCAGCAACAGAAGGAACAAGCCTTGAAGCTGGCGCAACATCTGTTATTGAACCGTTTGCTGTTTTATCTTCATGGACTTCCCAAATGCTTTCGACGTTCGTTAAAATCAGGTTATCCAAAACTGAATGCGACCTGGCAAGGATCCCGGCGACCACAAAATGAGCCGATTCGTGTGCATGTCCCTCAACGGTGAGGCCATGCGTACTCACGAAGTGATCTCCGACTTTCATTTTCAATGTGCTGGCGACACTGTGGCCGATTGTGACATCCATCGTCTGTTGCCACATCTGTCCGGACTCAATACGTGCCTTGTAAAGGGCCGGGTAACTTTGGGTGGTGCCCACAATCCGGAAGCCGCGATAGCTGTCTCCAAGCGCCAGCGGAATCGCCTTTTTGACCAGACTGCTGCGGGCGATCTTTTCCGCCTCGATGAGTTTGATGTTGCCCGTCGGAAGATCAACATGGAAAATATTACAGAATATCAACTGCAAAGGGCTTCCTTTCGCACCGATTACGAGGTCGATCCCCCGTGCATTTTCCGAGATTTTTTCTTCCAGCTGCCGGTGGAAAAGGATGAGAATCGTTATCACAGCCACACCAAGCGCCAGCATGAACGCATTGAGCGCCGTGTTCACAGGCTTCGCCACGAGGTATTTAAGAACCAGCCTGCCCAGGTTCATAAACGCGCACCCTCCATGAGCGTGACCTGGTTGTGGAACCGCGATTTCAGCCGCGCATCGTGTGTCGCGATGATCAGCGATGCCTGGCTGCGGCCGGCAACCGTGGTGAGCAAATCAATGACGCGCGCGCAATTCCCGTCGTCCAGCGCGGACGTCGGCTCATCTGCGAGTATGATCAGGGGGTCGAGTATGACTGCGCGGGCAATGGCGGCGCGCTGAAGCTGACCGTGGCTGAGCCGGTACACCTTTGCGTCGGCATATGCCACCAGATCCAACGAGGCGAGTGTTTCATCAACTTTGCGTGAATCTTGCTTGGCGCCTGCAAGAAAAAAAGTGAGCAGCAAATTTTCCCGAACGGTCAATGCCGTGATCAGGTAATTCTTTTGAAAGACAAAGCCGATATTCCGGCCACGGAAAGAATCGAGCGCTTCATCGCTCAGCGAAGCAATATCATGATCGCCGATTTTGATGATGCCTTGTTGCACCCGGATCACGCCTCCTAAAAGTTGAAGCAAGGTGGATTTTCCGGTTCCGGAATCGCCAAGAATCAGACAATGTTCACCCTGGGATATAGACAGGTCGGGGAACGTCAAAAGCTTGCCGGGAGCGTAACGATAACTGAGGTTCTGAACGCGGACCATTGGAAAATGTCGCCGCAAAATAAACATTCCATGTCAACCGCCGCGGAAAAAATGATGGCCGGATACCCACGGCCGAGTGTGCCCGTATTATTTATAATAAGTGACTTCGACCCGGAACCGCTGGTCGATGGCGGCGAGGCGATCATAGGCCGACTTGGAGATACGTATAACGACCTTGTCGGTCAGCGCCGTATCCGGAAGTTTACCCATCACGCGCACAAAGACTTCCCGGTTATTCATTTCATTTCTCACTTTCAGAATGGTTCCGGCCGGGGCCGAACGGTGGAGCGCGAGATACTTGCGGTTGCCTTCTGTGCCCTCGATCAGTTCAGCCAGCCCGGATTCAACAATCTCGTCACCGTTTCTGGTCGACTCCGAAATGGTGATGGGCTGTTCTTTTGGCGGATCATTTTTGCTAACGGGCTGCTCGGACTTGTGTGTCACCGGCTCGTTTTTCTGGATTGTGCTGGCGGGCCGCTTGTCCGTACCGGTATTTTTCTGAACGACTACCGTTTCGTTTTGTTCCATTTGGACAACCTGTGGCTGCTTTGTGGCGTGCGCGCTCTGAGTTGCCGGCGCGGCGACCACAAGCATCTGACCGATCTTAAGGTCGTTGTCCTGAAGTTTGTTCCAGGATTTGAGCTGATCGATCGTGATCCCATACTGCCGAGCAATCGAATACATCGTTTCGTTTTGGGCCACCGTATGGTTGCCTGCGCTGTTTTTCAGAAGCGTGGTCGGTTGGGATGAATTCCGGCCGGTTGTTTGATTTTTCTTTCTGACAATGACATCTTGCCCAATAACCAGGGAGTTGTCTGAAAGGTTATTCCATTGCTTCAGCTCGTCAATTGTCACGCCATAGGTTTTGGAGATGGAAAATAAAGTTTCCTTGGCGGCAACTTTGTGTACAATCGCATCAGAGGGCGGTTTCTGTTTGGGCGTGTAGGGCACCTTCAGTATTTGTCCTATCTCCAGCCCCTGAGAGGCCGTCGTGTTGTACTGGATGATTTCGTCCACAGTTGTGCCATAACGCCGGGAAATAGCAAACAGAGTTTCCTTCTCATCCACCTTATGGATCACGAACGTCTTGCCATTGACTGTTTCAATACCAAGTGAATCGGCAACGTGAGCCGCATTGAAAAAAGAAATACTTGCAAAAAACAGTAACTTGATCATACCACCTTATAGCTTACCAACCGGGTTTTATTTTTTACAAAAATCAAATATCCTGAAAAGATGAAGAAAGTGTCGAGTCCAATGCCTTTTAATTGGTCGTCGAGCTTTTCTTCGAGGAGCACTGTGCCGTCTGACCGTAATACAAACAAAAAATTAGCCAAACCGTCCCTGTCAATGTAACAGGATATGAAAACCATCGAGTTATATTCGAGATATTCTATCAAGGAGACGGGTATTATGTCGAATTTTGATCCAAGGAACGCGCTTACTGTATCAAAGTGTTCGGTGCCCGGGTAATAATGTAACGGTCTTGAGATCGAAAAATTTCGCACCTGAGGCAAATCGGGCGAATTGACAGTTTGTCCGCTTTCCAGCTCCAGGGCAATATTCTTCCTGCCCATCATGAGGTCAATCCCCGCCACCTGGTTAGCCGACACGGAAGACAAAGCGAAGTTATTTCTCCACCACCTGATTGCACATTTTTCGAAGTCGAAAGCGATGAGGCTCTTTTTGTCAGGGCTCTGCTGATCCTGGAACACAGAAAAAAAGACCAGGGTTCCGGCCGTTTCAGTCATATTGATCCACCACGGCTCTTCGAATGCGTGGTCGCGCCAGAGAAATTTTTTTTGTTCAAGGTCAAGCGCCGAAAATCTCGCCTGGGGGATGCGGGATTCGCGCGTTTCAATAAAAAGCAATTCCTTATCCGGGTGGGCAATAATATTCCAGACAACGCCTGTAAAATCAGACTGCAGATGGTGTTCCAGGGCGATAAATGTTTTCAGTAACGCCAGTTTTTTTTAGATTTATGAAAGACTCGAAGGTATGAAAAAACTGGAGCTACTGTTGTTTTTGACACTATTGCCTGCCATTATCGTCGCCCAGCAGAAGAATGTGATGGTCATGGAGATCAAAACGGAGATCGACCCGGCCATGCGCAGGTATGTTGAGCTGGCCCTGGACCACGCAAACAGTACCAAAGCCGACATCGTCATCATTGAAATGGATACTTATGGTGGGGTTTTTACCGACGCCAAGGAAATTGTGCAGATGTTGATGAATTTCAAGCAGCCGGTTTGGGTCTATATCAATTCTGACGCGGCTTCGGCCGGCGCGCTCATCTCGATCGCCTGCGACAGCATCTACATGTCCGAGGGTGCGAGCATTGGGGCGGCGACTGTCGTAGATGGCTCCGGGCAAAAAGCGCCAGACAAGTACCAGTCCTACATGCGTTCCATCATGCGGTCGACGGCGCAGGCCAACCACCGGAATCCGCAGATCGCTGAAGGCATGGTC
>DASPNN010000784.1:0-2326 GCA_035626495.1 Chryseosolibacter sp. | reverse complement strand
ATCGTCTTGTATCCGTTCTCCTTCGCCCATTTGTTGTATTGAAGAGTCACAAACACATCGTCGTACTGGTTATGGTGCGCGATCATTTCGAGCAGCGTACTTTCGCTGACCTCGTCCTTGACTTTCGCCGCCAGCTTGTTCCCGAATCGCCAATCAATGATTGACGCATAACCTTCACTTAAATATTTCTTGAGTGCGGATGAAGGGCGGACGATCAGCCGATCGTAACTCGTGGGTAAATCGATTTTGTCCTGGATGATGATCTGGATCGCTTGCGCGTAGAATTGTTCAATCGTGAGGTTAAGGAGCTTCTTGACTGACTTCTTGTCCTCGCTCACTGCCTTGAACATGTTCAGCCAGCTGGCGGCGGTTGTATACTTCTTTACGTGTTCGATCGGGAGCGGTCTGTTTTCACCATATCGATAGGCGAGGTAAAACTCCTCGGCCTTGTCGTCCCACTTCACCATGTTCCGGATTGGCATTTTTGCCATGTACTCATACGGACTGCCGAATCGTGCCTCTACCTTCTTTTTGTATTCATCCTTCAACTTTTCAAACTCGATCAAGACCTTGCGCTTGTCGTGTGGGTCGTCGATGAAGTTCCAGGATGGTGACTTCCTTTTTTTCGCCGCCAGTATTGTATTTGAACTGACGCCACACTCGATCAGCTCCGCAAACTCGATGTACAAAACGTTTTCGATCAGTTTCATTTTCAGTTCAGCTGTTTGTGAAGTCCAGACTTTAATTCCAGTAAGGCGATGTTATCGTCAGAGCCGCGTAGCGCCCACATCAGCGCGATCGCTTCCGCACGGGTACAGGTCCACTTGATGTCGTCGGCATTTTGCAGCTGGAAATTCCTCCTGTTGAAGAGCGCAACCAGGACGCTGTGATAGAGGTGTCGCATAACGTCGACCTCTTTGATCAGCCGGACCGTTGGCAGGATTTTCGACTCATCGGCGATCGCTTCCGTGAAAATCCGGAAGATGTTCGCCCGGTCGATGTTCGTGAGTTCGATGCTGAAGTTCCCTTTCTTAGTTCTCTTCACGCGCATACTTCTTGGGGTTGGGGGTGATCGGAACCAATTTTTGCAGCGACTGGATCAGCTTACTTTTCCCGAGCTCGTATTCCACGGCGATCGTCAGCACTGTCTCGTTTTCGCGGTCTCCGTTGCGGACCATGTTCACATAGCGCGGTTCTAGCCCTGTGATTTTGGCCACTACTTGCGCCACTTCATCGCGTTTCCGGCTTCTTCGCTTCGTTTTCTGCATTGCTTTTTGCCAATTTTTTTGTTCCTTTCAGGGGAACAAGACAAAGGTTGCCCAAAAAATGGGAATGTCCAAATTATGGGCATACAAATTTTCAATACATGAACCACCTTGCCAAAAACCTTGCGTTTTTAAGGAAACGGTCCGGCCTGACACAGGCTGAAATGGCCGAGAAAACCGGAATTAAGCGGAACACTTGGAGTAATTGGGAAAACGAGGTGGCTCAGCCCGGAGTGGAGGATATTTTTATGATTGCCCAATTTTTCGACATTTCTATCGACGAATTGATCAAAGAAGACTTGGAAACTCGTGTACAGGTAACGGCATTGCCTGGAATGTCAAAAAAACAGGCAAAAAGCACCGCTAAAAGCACAGCCATCAGCACATCCAACCTCGTCGAAGAGCCAGTGCTGAAGGGCTTGAGCCGGGTTCCGAAAGTTGTGACGGTCGACCCGCAGGGCAGGGATAATATTGTCCACGTCCCGCTCCGCGCGCGGGCCGGATATCTGGCCGGCTACGAAGATCCAGAATTCATTCAGAAGCTTCCGAGTTATAGACTGCCGGGATTAACCCACGGTACCTTTCGAATGTTCGATATTTACGGGCACAGCATGGTTCCGACCTTTCATGAGAGTGATAGCATCATTGGGCGATACGTTGACAACTTGCTGGAGATCAGGGATGATCGTATTTATATAGTAGTAACGCAGAGGGAAGGTGTAGTTGTAAAGCGCGTTGTGAACCGCGTTCAAAAGGATCGTAAACTTATATTGAATTCAGACAATCAGCGCCACGCCGGTGAGTACCCACCTATCGTTATCGACCCTGAAGAGATCTTGGAAGTCTGGCACGGCGTACTGTACATGTCCCGGCAAATGCGTGCACCAGGCGAGATCTACCAAAGGCTCATAGATGTTGAATCTCGATTAACCTTGCTCGAAAATGCTGGCCGAAAGGTCGCCCTGTGATGGAGCCTCAATTGAACTTTATTGAACGTTTCGTTTTTAGCCACCCCGACGCAATCCGCGTTTCTGTGCAAATTTCGCACGATTTATACTGTT
>DASPNN010000783.1:0-7714 GCA_035626495.1 Chryseosolibacter sp. | reverse complement strand
ACTGGCGGAGGAGTTAAATATGAGCAGGTCAAACCTGCTTCGAAAAGTAAAAAAAGAGACAAAGCTGTCGGTGAGCCAGCTTATCAACCAGGTCAGGTTGAAAAAGGCGATGGACATCTTGCGAAAGTCCTCTCTTAATGTTTCCGAAGTTTCGCACCAGGTAGGCTTCAACAGCACCTCATATTTCATAAAATGCTTCCGCGAATATTACGGATACCCTCCCGGGGAAGTCGGCAAACGCGACATGAACGGGCCACAACCCGCCGCCAATTCTCCGGTTAAAAATACGCGATTATTGGTTGCCGGGGTTTTTGTAGCAGTCGTGCTGCTTGTCGCAAGCATTTCCGCCTACTTCTATTTCACGTCTGGCCGATCGGAGCAGGGTGAGAAGTCTATTGCCGTGCTTCCTTTTAAGAATGACAGCAGTGATTCGTCAAATGTTTACCTGATCAATGGATTGATGGAGTCCACCCTCAACAACCTTCAACAGATAAAAGGCTTGAAAGTGATCAGCAGGACCTCAGCCGAAAAATACAGAAACACGAAGAAATCAATTCCGGAGATGGCCAGGGAATTAAACGTCAACTATTTCGTTGAAGGCAGCGGTCAGAAAATCGGCGACAGGATCTTATTAAATATTCAGTTGATCGATGCTTCCTCCGACCGGCATCTGTGGTCGAAACAATACAGAAGAGAATCCAAAGACATTTTCGAGCTGCAGCAGGAAATCGCAAAAAATATCGCTGAGGAAATCCAGATCGTCATCACACCGGACGCCGAACAGCGCATTGAAAAGATCCCGACTGACGACCTGGTGGCTTACGACCTGTTTCTGAAGGGCAGGGATCTTTTTTATAAAGCGCGGTCGGAAGACCTCCGAAACGCAATACCGTTCTTCAAACAGGCTATCGAAAGAGACAATGAGTTCGCCCTGGCCTATGCCAATGCCGTGATGGTATGCTATTATCTCGACGTTTTTTCATCAGAAAAGAAATACGACGCTGAAATAGCGGAGTACGCGGATAAGGCGATGCTTTATGATTCCAAATCCGGTGAGAGCCTGATCGCCAAAGCCCTCTCTCTCGCCAACAAGAAGGATTACGAATCAGCCACACTGCATTTCGAAAAGGCGCTCGAGTATTATCCCAACCACGGGCTGGTCATTCACTTCCTGACTGAATTTTACAGCATTCACGTCCCGAATTCCCGGAAATATCTTGAATACGCCGTACGGGGAACCAACGACATCGCTGCGCTGGATTCGAGTTCGGCTAGCTTCAAACTTTTCCATTTGGCCAACGGACTTGTTCAAAACGGTTTCATCGATGAGGCTCAGCATTACATCGATCAGTGTCTCGCCTACGATCCCGATAACTATTTCGCGGTCTATGTCCGGGCATACATCCGGTTCGCTAAAACGAAGAACAAAGAGGAGACAAAAGATATCCTGTTAGGGAGCTGCGCAAAGACACCAACCGGCTGGACATCACACAGGAAGTTGCGCGTATGCACTACTACCTTAAAGATTATCAAACTGCCCTTCAATACTACGAGCGGTACCTGAAGATGAAGGCATTGTATAAGATGGATCTATACAGCACCGAAGATTTGAAGATCGCGATCGTACTGGATAAGCTTGGCCAGCACGGGCGGGCTGCCGAGTTCGCGCAACGCTTCAGGGAGCATGCCGAGAAACACACCACGATGTATAAACACCTGCTCATCGGTTCATACTACGCCTATAAAAAGGAAAACAAAAAGGCATTGGAACACCTGAAGCTTTTCTCGAACGAGAACGACTTTCAATATTGGATACTCCTGATGGATACAGAACCGCTTTTCGAAAACATCAAAGACGACCCGGAGTTCAAGCAGGTAATGCGCGTCATCAACAAAAAATTTCAGGATACTCACGAGGAACTCAAGTTCATGCTCGAACAAAGTTCATTGCCGTAATCCATTTGAGTTCGTTGGTTTCCCAGGCAAAAGGAAGGTCAATGCTTCTAGTCAACAATCCTACGATCACCAAGAAAACATTTCCAGTATGACTGAAAATAGGCGTCGATACAGCGTATCGCGATTGTTAAACCACACTTATGCTTAACTGCGGCCGTCCACCGCGAACAACCTGGCTTCTTTAGCTCATGCCAACGTTCGCTGGCTATTGCTTGCTGATCCGACGGATTTTTCCATCGTGCGTGCGAACAAGGTAAACCCCGGATGACCAACCCTGGCAATCAATCACTTCTTCGGAATTGCCAGAAATTTTAGCGGCGTGAATATTCTGACCCAGCGCATTTACCACTGTGATCGACAGCACACTGGCACCCCGGTTCGAGATCGTAAACTTGTTGCCGTTCACCGGGTTCGGATAAATCGCAAAGTCTTCGTTTTCGGACTGTTCAACATCCGTGACAACGCCATCGAGTGTAATCGTGACCGCATTTGAAAAAGCTGATGTTCCTGTCTTATTTTTCCCACGGACAGTATACGTATGCGTTCGATCGTCCCATGTAAAATCCTCATCGTCATAAGTAGTAACGTCTGCGTTGACTGTCGCCAGCAATCCAATGTCGTCGCGGTGTATTTCGAAACTCTCCTCGAACATGTCATTGTCAGTCCAGCTGAGGCGTATTGTGTTTCCGCTCTGGTTTTCGGCGGTAAGCTCCGCGGGGACTTCCGGCAACGGCAGCGGAATGGTGATACTGCTCGATGTTGAAGGCGACGAGCCTATCTCGTTGAATGATACAATGCTGTAAGTATAGGCGATTTCAGGAACGACGGTAGAATCTTCCCACGAGGTGACATTCATGGCCGTCTTGTGGACAGACACCGGAGTTGCGTTGCCCTCTTTGCGGAAGATCTCGAACCCATCCTCGTTACCGGATTGGTCGGTCCACGTAAGTGATAGGCGTACCGGCGACTCGATGGTAATTTGGAAAAAAGTGGGAGCAGCCGGTGCAATGTCGGTCGTTTGAATTTCCACAGCGTTTGAAAACTCCGACTGGCCCGCAATGCCATAACTCTTGATCTTGTAGGTGTAATTTGTCAATGGCGTAAGCTGGGTGCGCTTGTATGTACGAGCGCTGGCCGACACCGTGGTAATTTCTTCAAAAAACCCGCCGGAAACAGACTCAAATATGACGAAGCCCTCCACATGATCGGACGTGCTCTCCCAAGTCAGGTTGATGACATTCCCGGACTCGGCTTCCCCTTGTACGTTTGTGGGCGCAGACGGGACCGGCGTTGTATATCCGGGGGCCGAGTAGACGTAGGCGGAGGATCCATAAGTATTTACAGCTTTGATGCGGTACTCGTAGCTTGTGTTTTCTGTCAGTCCGGTATGTGTATAAGTGGTAACGTTGGCGTCGATGGTATCGGCCAGGGAATAAGATCCGTTCGCCGGTTTGAACTGAAGGATAAAATAGCTTTCGTTGTCCGCTTGATCGTTCCAGGTGATCGTCAATGATGTTGGTGACTCGTATTTGGCGATCAAAGAATCCGGTTGTGCGGGAATCAGCGTCGACCCTGGTATAAATTTGAAAAAGTCGGACAGATATTGTCCATCATTGTATCCTCCGAAGAGATATCCATACTTCCCGACGGCAAATGCTACAGCCGACGTACGTTTCTCCCCTGGGAAGCCTGCGAGCGCGGAGGGGAAGCCAGACCCTTCGAAATTCGTGACGGCGTTCGTGGGCGTTGAATTTGAAAAACCGCCTTCTGCTCCGCCGATGATGTAAGCTTCATCGCCGACACTCATGGAGGTAACGCCTCCGCGCCCCGCGCCCTGCAAATCACCGTGCTGGATCCACTCGTCATTCGCCGGCTGATATTCCCAAATGTCCCGGTGGTTTTCGGACAGTCCTGCATATCCAAAGGCTACATAACAGCGTCCCTGAATTGTGAACGCCGTTGCACCGGTCCTGCCGGGGGCGGTAAACTCGCTGATCGCCGTCCATGTGTTTTCTGCGGGGTCATATCGATAGAATGCTTTCGTATTGTTCGTTCCCGTGTTGCCGAGTCCGACGTAGCCCAGGGAATCGGTAGCGAAGGCAACGCCACTTGTTATCCCCGCGGCCGAGGTAAAATCTTCAGGGAAATCGGCGACCTGTTGCCAGGAATTAAACGCAGGGTCATAGGCGTAAAAGTCGCGGCGAAACCCGTTTCCGCTGAGGTCGTTGCCTGTGCCCACATAGGCCTTTCCGTTGACAACAAAAGCAACGGCGCCGATACGCGCAGTTCCGGGAAACTCGGCACGGGCGGTCCACGTGCTGTCTGAAGGATCAAATTCCCACAGGTCTTTCAACAAACCCGACGCATTCTGCCCCAGTGCAATATAGCCCTTGTCACCGATAGCGAAAGCTACACCATTGCCACGTCCCGGAACACCTGGAAAAAAAGGCTCAGACCATTCACCGGATTCTATGCCGTCAGGTTGGATAGACGTGTTGGCCTTATTGGAATTCCCTTCCGGATGGGTTGCGCTGACATAGAACAGGTAATAATTTTCGGGTGTGAGCCCCTCAACGATTAAAGTTGTTTCGTCGGCAGCTACTTCGGTGGTGTCGGTCTTACCGTTAAAGTACCGCTCAACCAGGAATGACGTCTCTTCAGTGGAATTGTCGATCCATGTCAGCTTGATTTTTGTCGGGCCAAGGCGCTGGGCGACAAACCCGGTAGGCATCTTGACCGCGCCACCGGAATTTGCAATGAAATTAGTGTAGTATCCATAGCCGCCGTCATTGAACGCGCGTATTCTGAAATAGTACTTGGTTTGCGGCTGAGGAACTGTTGCCGTATAGGTCGTATCATTGGCCGGAAGCTGAGCAAGAAGACTAAAGTTGAAGCCGTCTTCAGACCAATCGATCTCGTAACCGGTTTCATCGTCGAGGTCATTCCACGTGATCGATATGTCTTTCGAATCAACTGATTTGGTGATCCACGTCAAATGTGACGGTGGATAAGGATAAGTAACACCCGAGGCGGTGTCCGAAAATATTCCCTGCGTAGCCACGTTAACAGCGCGGATCCTGTACACATAGGCGGTCTCAGGCTCGAGTCCGCTGTCGGTAAACGACGTCGCATTCGCGTTTGTGTATGCGACCGTGACAAAATTCGAAGTGTCAGCGGTTGAACGCTGAATTTCGAAGCCCGTATGGCCGTTGGAAGAACCGAGGCTCCACAAAAGGTTCAGCTTGCGCGGTTCAGTTGTTGTCACTTCGAGATTCTCCGGTCCACCGCCAACCGCCGCGTCGACTTCAAGGGCGATCAGACCTGTCACGGGCACGCCCGCGATACTGCTAACGGCTCCACCCACGTAAAGCCTGTTGTCCGCCCCCGCACCAATCGTCCGGACAATTCCCCGGATACCCTGATCCGCAAACAGGACTCCGCGTTCGTCATGGATGACAAATGATTCCTGCGTCGAAGTTAGCCGGCCGGCCAGGATCTTGTTGTTCCACGTTGCCAAAATTCCAACTGGCAGGTGTTGATAGTGGAATGGAACAGGATTGTTAAACGTCGTGTCCCGTTCGCCCGCATCATTGACAACGACAATGTTATTCGTTGAATAATCGCCACCGTAGTTATCGAACGTCCCGCCAAGAATGATCCTCCCATTGGGATGAAAGATGGCGGCGTTTATGCTCGCCCCTCCACTGGAATTCGGAAGGCGCCAGTCGGAAAATTTATCGTCAACGAAAAAGGAAGTGTCCCTTTCGCCCTCCGCAGTGTACATCGACACAAGCGGCTCGCCTCCTGTCCAGTGCTGATGAAGCATCAGAAATTTACCATCCGAAGCCCGGCGATCCAGCGTTCCGACGGTCATTGCCTGGTTGGAGACATTGAATGTGTTATCGAGTGATCCGTCCGCGTTCAGCCTGACAAAATTCGCTTTCGAAACGCCGTTGATCATGTCGAATTTTCCGCCGACGATGATCTTGTCATCTGCAAGCACATCGACGGCTGAAACCGCTTCGCTGCTGTTCGAGCTGGCCACATCAGTCAAAAAGGTTTCGTCGATGGTTCCGTCGACGTTAAGGCGGAGAATGCAGCTATGCGTATTGGGGCTCGTGATCAGGAACCACCCGCCGAGGACCAATTTTCCATCGGACTGCACATCGAGCGCTTTAATTTCGTCGACCCAGCCATTGATATTGCTGAATGGAGATTGAAAGCCAGGATCGATGGAACCGTCTGAGGCGAGAAGGCGGACAAGGAACTCGTTGGCGACCCCGTTGACGCGAACAAAATCACCGGAGACATACACTTTATTAGTACCACCCTGTACAACTTCTTTGACAATCCGAATGCTTGCCGGTCCTCCCAGCAGAGGATCAAAGCTGTCAAGCGCACCGGTGAGCGATATTTTCGCGACCCCTTGCCGGACGTCGGACTGATAGGAAGTAAATGTACCTGTGAGTAAAACCGTGTCGCCCGACAGGGCATAAATATCTGCAACCTCCCTCAGAGAGCCGGAGGGGTTGTCGAATCCGGTGCCGGGGTTAAACGTTCCCACATAGCCGCCATCCGCCGTGAAGAGTCTGATACCTGCGTTAAAGTTTCCGCCGGCGAGGATACGCCCGTCGGCCAGGACGCAAATCGAGCTTACACGCGAAGTACCGAATGTAGGAATGTCCGGGTTGGCACTAAACGAAGTGTCATGTGTCCCATCGGCGTTGAGCCGCGCCAGGCGGTTAGCGTTGTTCACGGCGCTGTTGATGCGTGTAAAATTTCCACCGATGAGAATCTTCCCGTTTTGAAGTGCCAGCGCATCGACAAAGCTCTCGCCGCCCGAAATCGTATTTAATGCGAAAGTAGAATCCAGGGAGCCGTCGGAATTGAGCCGCGCAATGCCCGTGACGGCTGTGCCGTTGACCTGCGTAAAATTTCCACCGATAATAATCTTGTCATCGTCCTGGATCAGCGTTGGCATCCGCATCTGCAGAAAGCCCGGTACCACAACCGAAGCTGCAAATGTTTCGTCGATGCTTCCGTCGGCATGGAGGCGTGCGATGCCGCCAGCAGCCACACCGTTGATGGTTGTAAATGATCCCCGGACAATGATCTTGCCGTCGTCCTGAACGGCGAGCCCACGGATCTGGTCATACCCGATGTCGATCACAAAGGATTCATCCAAAGAGCCGTCGGCATTGAGGCGCACAAGTCTCTTAAATGCTGAATTGCCGTTAAAAGAGTTAAAGTAGCCTGCGACCAGGACCTTGCCATCAGCCTGGAGGGCCAGCCCCGTCACATCCTGATCCGGCCCGATTCCGGCATCGAAAGAATCATCGCGTGTACCATCAGCGTTGAGACGCAGAATTTTCGTTGTCAATGGCGTGCTTCCAACAATCGCGACATTGGCAGCAATGATCAGTTTTTCATCGGGCTGCCGAAGAGAAGCGTTAACTTTAAGAGCACCGGAGAAGGTTGGGTTAAACGAAGTACTTTGCTGCTGTGTGTATGAAACAAAAAAAGAACACAGCGCAAAAACAAAAATGAGGGTTTTTTTCATTTGCGTAGTCTAAAAGGTCAGGGGTCAGCTCTTTTCGAGCCAGGATCCAAATATCGTGAAAAAAAATCGATTGGAAAATTTTGACAGAGTGCCGCACAAACTTAACCAAAGAGATTGCCGGAGTGTTTCTATTATTCGAAACTTGTTGTCAAATTCATTGACGCCGTAATTTCTCAACGCCGCATAGCAGAAACTATG
>DASPNN010000782.1:0-2246 GCA_035626495.1 Chryseosolibacter sp. | reverse complement strand
GCAGGGCATGCCTTCACCCCGGGTCTTTGTCGATTCGTATGTATCGCTGAATGGACGTTTTGGAAAACCGCTGGTCGATCCAACGACTGACCTGGCTTCAGAGGAAGAGTCACTGAAACCGAAATCCTGGATTTTACCTTTTCACGATGAGATCAAAGGTTTTTAACACGATTTTTTTCTGCTTGCTACCGATGGCGGCATCCGCACAATTCCGTGTAACCGGAACCGTGATCTCGGCGGAAGACAGCGCCGCAGTGAAGGATTGCATCATTTACCTTGATGACGACAGGAAGTCAACCACCACCGACGCACGGGGGAAGTTCGTTTTTGAAGACGTTCCGAACGGAACCCACACCCTTCATTTCACAACCCTGGAATTCAAATACAGGAAAGAAGAGTTCGTCGTTTCAAACAAGGACCGGTCGGTTCGAATCACGCTCGATCCGTCAGAGGAACTGCTCGCCGAGGTTTTCATCACCGACGTGCAATCTTCGTTTGGTTTCACACGCTTGCGTGCTGTTGAAGGCATGGGCATCTATGAGGGGAAAAAGACCGAAGTGATCATCCCGGACCAGCTTGTTGCAAATCTGGCGACAAACAATGCGCGGCAGGTTTACGCGCGCGTGGCCGGGCTAAACATTTGGGAAAACGACGGAGCCGGCATCCAGCTCAGCATCGGCGGACGCGGACTCGATCCAAACCGGACATCAAATTTTAACACGCGTCAAAACGGCTACGACATCAGCGCGGACGCGCTTGGCTACCCGGAGAGTTACTACACACCACCGACGGAAGCGATCGGCAAGATCCAGATCGTGCGCGGCGCCGCTTCGTTGCAGTACGGTACCCAGTTCGGCGGACTGATCAATTTTGTCATGAAGAGGCCGCCCGCGGATCGAAAGCTTGAACTCGTCGCGCGACAAACCGGAGGCTCTTATGGGTTCTACAATGCATTTACAAGCGCCAGCGGAACCGCAGACAAGGTCAGCTACTACACATTTTTCCAGTATAAGCGTGGCGATGGATGGCGCGAAAATTCGGACTTCAGCAGTCATAACTTTTTTGCGAACGTTAACTATGCGGTCAATGACCGTTCGAAGATCGGCGTAGATGTAACGCGCATGGGGTATTTGGCTCACCAGCCGGGAGGCCTGACCGATCAGATGTTTTCAACTGACCCGAGGCAGAGTAACCGGTCAAGGAACTGGTTCCGGGTCACCTGGAACCTGCTCGCCGTCCATCTGGATCATAAGTTCAGCACATCGTCCGAATTCAACGCACGGGTCTTCGGCTTGAGTGCGTATAGATATTCCGTTGGATTTCGCCCCAACCGTGTCGCAACAGTTGACGATAACGGCGAACGCGACCTGATCAAGGGTGAGTTCTCGAATTGGGGTACAGAAGCACGTTTTTTGCACCGCTATGAAATCCGTAAAATGCCCGCCGTGCTGCTTGTCGGGGCGCGCTACTACCACGGGTTCAACCATAGCACGCAAGGCTTCGGCAGCCCTGGAAAGGACCCCGATTTCAATTATGTCAGCGGCGATGAGAACATCAGCCACGACTATCGATTCCCCAACCGCAATGTTTCGCTTTTCGCAGAGAACATCCTGTATGTCCACGACAAACTTTCGATCACCCCTGGCATACGCTTCGAGGTGATCAACACCAAAGCCAATGGGTATTACGGAACCGTTTACAAGGACCTCGCCGGGAACATCATCGAGGCTACGCGAACGGATGAAAGCCGTACAAGCCGGCGGCATTTCCTGCTCGGCGGGGTTGGGATCAGCTTTAAGCCGACGGCGCACATCGACTTGTACGCAAACCTGGCGCAAAACTACCGGTCGATCACTTTCAGTGACATGCGCATTGCAAACCCTTCCCTGGTCATCGACGCCAATATGAATGATGAAACAGGATCGTCGTTCGACGTGGGGATCCGCAGTGAGCAAACGGCGCTGTTCAGCTATGACATAAGTCTCTTCCATCTCAACTATAATAATCGCATTGGGGAAGTTCAATTCTACGATGAACACAACCGGGTCCGCAGGCGCCGCGCCAACATAGGACACGCCGTGATCCAGGGGATCGAAGCATATGGTGAAATCGACGTTGCGGGATTCGCGTTACCGATGCAGGACAAATGGAGCGGGGTGGTATTTGCTAACGTGGCCTGTATCGCATCCGAGTATAAAAAGAGCGAGATTACAGCTGTCGAGGGAAACAAGGTCGAATTTGTTCCG
>DASPNN010000781.1:0-6794 GCA_035626495.1 Chryseosolibacter sp. | reverse complement strand
TCGTTAGCAGTCATCCTAACAAGGATGTTGACGCTCAGGCAACCTGGCAAACGATCGCCAAAAGAACAACGCCGCAAACTTCTAAAGTCGGTTCATGACCTGCACCGCGGGAAACGGATCTAAATTCTGTTTAGTTTAGATGGGGACACCATCCCTCGCCACGCGAGAGGAACTACGACTTATTATTCGCTTCTAAGATGCTCCACCGGATTAGACTTGACTGCTTTAAGCGGCGCCATCATTTTCTCCTAAGGCATCCAGGCATTGTCCCAAAGGGTCTTCTTCCCCAAATACCTTGCGCGCAACGGACTGACTGATCACGATGCTGTTTGGATGCTTAAGCGCCGTTCGAATATTCCCACGGAAAAGCAGATCCGGGAAAACTTTAAAGAAGTTTGTATCTGCGTTGATGAACCCCCCAGCCTCATTATAAATGTTATTGTTTCGTCCAAAAAGAAAGCCTGTATTTGCCGGGATCTTCATGAAGCGTGTCGCAGCTTCGACCTCGGGAACATTTTCGTTCAGGTAACGGTAAACGCCTGGAAAATTTTTTGCCGATGAACTCTTCAGCGTATTATTCTCGTATTGTTCCAGCGCGACACGGAAAATTCGGCCATGATTTGCATGAAAGCGATCAAAGCCTGTTTCAAACGCGGCATATTGAATAATGAAAAAGAACGCCGCGATTGCCACAGCGATGCCTGAGATTTAATCAACGAAAAGGTCCTATATTTTGCTATTAGCCTAAACGCCAGCGAAAAATAGGAGCGAAGCATACAAATGCATTGATTCGATTGAAACTTATTCCATTATGACAACCTTCCAATCTCTTTCTCATATCTACTTCAAGCCACCGGCTATTCCGATTTCAGAACATTGATTGAACCATTCATGAACACCTTCCAGCACTGGGACATTATTGTGAAAAAAGAGATGAGCACAACAAGCGCAACGGGCAAGGTGAAATGCCAGATTCTCAAGTCGATATGGAAGGCATAACGGCCAAGCCAATGCACGCATTGAATCAACGCCAGGGGCACGGCAATGAGAACGGAAACACAAATAAGTACTATAATTTTTTTGGAAAGCAGATAAACCACGTCGGTCCATCCCGCCCCAAGCACTTTTCGGACAGTCACTTCTTTGAGTCGTCTTTTGGCGGCGACCGATGAAATTCCAAGTAAACCTAAGCATGATGTCACTAAAGCCAGCGCGGAGATGATATCAATGACGGTTCTCATATTTCTTTCCGCCCTGTAGTGGCTCTTATAAAAATCAGGCAGGTAGAAAAAATCAAAGGCGTTATTCGGAAAGAATTTCTGCCACGCTTTTTCAAGCATAACGATCAAATTATGAAAATCTTTTTCAGAGTTTCTGGCCAGCTTAATTGACATCAGGGGGCCGGAGTTCGCTGTGTAAACAATTGGCTTAAAACTGCTTTTCAAAGGTTGCTGATGATAGTTCCCCACCACCCCGACCACGGTACATCTGTTGTTTTCCCACAGGATGGTTTTGTCGATTGCATCTTCCAATGACGCAAACCCCAGCATCTCCGCAGCTTTTTCATTTAGAATTACAGGCTCTGTTTTTTGACCAAACTTCTCTCCTGGATAGTCAGCGAGATTAAAATTACGACCGTGTAAAAGCTGAATGTTGTAAGATTGAAAATATCCTGTGTCTGCAACCTGTATATGACCATTGCAGGTAAGCCTGCTTAGAGGGTTGCTGATCCGGCCGGTCCACTCGATGTTTTCGCCAGGCACGGAAGTAGATGTGCTGATATTTTTTACCTGCAGATTCATTGAAGCGTAATTCTTAAATGCCATGAACCTGTTTTGATAAGTTGAGTCAGTATCCGAAGGAGCTTTGACAATGAGCATCTGATCTATATCGACACCCAGTTTCTTATTCTGCATGAATGAATATTGTTCGTGGATGACGATGACGGCGATGGCAAGCACGATAGAACAAGTGAATTGGAAAGTAATAAGGCTGCCTCCGAAAAAGCTTCCCTTGTTGTTAGCCAAACTTTTTCCTTTTAATACCTGAATCGGGTTTAAGGCGGCTAAAACTCTTGAAGGATACAGGGCTGACAACATCACACCCAGTCCTAAAATCAAAAGGATATACACAGCGGGATTATGCCACCCAAGATCCGCAAGTCCATTCCATGAAAACTGAATTCCGAGCAACTCCTGAAACAACGGCATGGCAAGACGAACCAATGCGACGGCAACCCCAAGGCTTAGCAAGTTGATGACCACCGATTCGGTGAAAAACTGTCCAACGATCCTTGACTTCGTTGCACCCGTAACCTTTCGAATCCCAACCTGTCGGGCCCTCTCAAATATCCGGGAGATGGAAAGATTTACATAATTGATCCATGCAATAGAAATGATGACGATTCCAATTGCAATTAGAAAGTATATCACCTCGGCATCAGCCCCAGGTTGCATTTCGTCCTGAAGGTTTGAATACAGGTGGATGTCTTTTACCGCTTGCAAACGGTGTTCTACCCGTTGTGATGCATCCAGGATCGTTGGAACGGAAAGAAATGACAGCTTTTTTTCTAAAGCTGCAACATCAACGTCTCTCTCGACGGTGATATAGGTGTAAAAATCATTGTTGCCTGTGCCCTGATTCATCTCCAGCGACCTTAATGACATCAATATTTCAAAATCCAGATGTGTATTGGCCGGCAGATCTTCAATCACCGCGGTGACCTCGTAGTTGTTTTCTTCAAAGCTTCCTTTGAGATGCAGCACTTTGCCAATTGGATTGCCGTCGTCAAAATATCGGTTCGCAGCACTTCTGGTGAGAACAACGGAGAAAGGCTTTGTAAGCGCGTTATTCAGGTCTCCGGCAATAGCTTCTGCGGCGAAAATTTCAAAAAATTGCTGATCGGCAAAGAACAATTTACGCTCATTATGAACCACGGCGCCATTCTCGCGATCAAATCGCAGTGCGCAGTCAAACCATGAATCTGTCGGCATTAGCTGCGTGCAATTTTTGACCTCGGGATATTCATTTTTCAGAATAGACGCGACCTCATAATTTGTCAGAGCGGATTCAAAAGTCAGGGCAGCGCCCTCATAGTTCCTTTCATAGACGCGATACGTATAGCCGAAATGTTGATGTTTCTTGTCGAAGCTGTAATGGAAACTTGTGTACACAACAATCAGAAGCACCACTGCGATGCTGATGGAAAGTCCGGCGATGTTCAGCAGTGAAAACATCCTGTTCCGGTTAAGCTGCCTGAATGCGAGTCGCAGATCATTGCTGACCAAGTCGAACGAATTATATCCTGGTGTTAGCCGATTGCGAAATAAGATCCCTGGCCTGAAAAATCTGAGAACGGCAAGGCAAAGTCTTATATAAGACTTGTGATACCCGATTCTGCTCACATTCCGGTTGAAATGCTGAATGAGATCGCCCTCGATCTCTTCATACAGATCATCCGGGCAAATGCAGCGAAGAAAACGCCCGGCCCATCCGGGAAGTGATGTGAATCGTTTATCCATTTATGACATTTTTAACTGAGGCACCAATTTCCAAAGGTCGATGCGTGCATTTTTCATAGTCTTGAGCATCGCCATGCCCGCGCTGGTCACTGAATAGATTCGCTTTCTTCTTCCACCGCGTTCCTTTGTTGCGCCTCCCGTTTTCGACTTAATGTATCCTTTGTCCTCGAGACGATACAGCGTTACATGAACTGCGCTGAGCGTGACGTCACGCTTAAGGCGTTGCTCGATCTCCTCCGCGATAGCAGCTCCGTAAGCATCATCCTGCAATCCCGCCACAAGTGTCAGAACCAGTTCTTCAAACTCCCCTAAAAACTCTTTCCCCATTTGCTTCTATTTTGTTTAAAATAAACAAAATAGGCGCGCATTTCCTTCTGATTTGTTGAAAAAACCTGTCCGCGAACACCCGATTTGCGTAACATCTCTGGCGAGAAGCTTAAGAACCATCCCTATAAGATGTTGTCAAATAGCATTTTGTCAGCAAAGGGTGATCAAATTCCAGTAGAAGATCCGCTCCCCTCTTCTACCATTTTCGGGTAACGTTACCTGCCAACATCCGGTGGACATAGTTCACAACACTCACTTCAAATGTCTGTGGCATGGAGGGGCTTTAACCTTGATCCTGACGCCCTTTGCATAACGCTTTAATTGGGGACCCAATTACACACCGGCACTGTCCACGGAAAATAAAATTCATCTCATTTAATTTCATCTCATTTAATAAAGACGGTTTTATTTTTCGGGAAATGAACCATACCATTCATTGTTAGGTTATATTTGGAGGATCAAAGTAGGATTTTAATTTTCCTTTCTGTTTATCGCATTTCGGCAAGCGACTAGCCTACTCTGACAATCTAATTTTATTAAAACAAATGAACATTTATGTAGGAAATCTCAGCCGCCAGGCGGGTGAGAATGAATTAAGGGCGCTTTTCGCTCAATTTGGAGACGTCAAATCAGTAAAGATGATAAAGGACCAATACACCGGAGAATCGAGGGGTTTTGCGTTTATTGAAATGCTGGATACTTCTTCGGCAAATCAGGCAATCAATTCACTTGATTCAAAAGACTTCAGCGGCCGCAAATTGAAAGTTAACGAAGCGAAGCCCCAGGCGACCAGGACCTTTAATAGCTTCAGCAATAATTATGGTTACAAGACCAGAAATGGATATTGATTGATTTTCAATCAAAACAAAAAATCAAGCCACTGGCCGAAAGGATCAGTGGTTTTTCATTTTTAACCGACGCGACGCTCCTCTAAAGATGATGTGTGAAGCAACCGGTATCGTCAAGATGTACTCAATTGTACTCACAACCAGCCCTCTCACAAAGCGGCTGATCGCCGTATGATGCACGTGATCGGCCCGGGCAGGAGCTTTTAAGACGCTTTATTCTACTGTCTTGTCCAGTGGCATACCCAGCTTCTTGTACAGCTCCTTCCTGCCCTTTTTGTCGCCCGCCAGGATCTCGTGCGCAAATTCCGCGACCGCTTTGGCGTATTCCCGTGGCACAACGATCACACCATCGCCATCGGCAACAATCACGTCACCAGGATAGACCACGACGCCTCCTATGGTGACCGGTTTGTTCACCGATTCAACCTCATTTCTTCCAGGCCTTATTCCGCGACCGCGTTGCATCAAATCCAGATATACAGGAATTTTTTGCTTGATGATCTCGTCCGTGTCGCGTATTCCGCCATTGGAGATTATTCCCCGCGCGCCCTTCGTGACCCAGAAGAGTGAGTTGAACGAACCTACCGAGCCAGTGTCGCCGTCGCCCTGCACATCAAGGACCACGATCGTCCCGGGTCTGATGAATTCAACATAAGGTTCCGATGAGACTTTACCATACCAGTCACCTTCCCATTTTTTAAACTCATCTTTCGGCATCGGGTTCTTTACGACCTTGTTCGTCGGTATATACCTGGCCGTGATCGCGATTCCCCGCAACACATGCGTCATGTTTTCGGTGTCTTTCCACAACGCTTCGATGGTTTGGTCCATGAGTCCGGCGTCGCGCAATCCCACCATGTCCATTCCATCCGAGACATCGGCAACGCGCAGCCCTTCGTAAAGTTTAAGAATCTGGTCATCTGTCAGTTTCTCCTGTGCCATCGTCGCATTCGAAACCAACAGGAAGGCAAATAATGCAAACATCTTGTTCATAGACGATCCGTTTAAGTTTTTGAAATATTTGTTGATAATAATGGGCTCGCATAATCTCCACTCAATTCCCGACCGTTTTGCATCGACGTTATTGGAGCGGATAATCGGCATAGCGCTGACGGTTCAATCAAGCTAAATTAAGATAAAAAGTAATCTGTTGAGCAGGCTGTCCTTCAGAGGAGAAGCTGAAAGCTGCTCCGAAAGTTGTCACGATTAAAAATAAAGATTAACCGTTAAACCCATTTTTTGGGGCTAAGAATAGGCTCAACGTTTAATGTGCCAAGAATCTGCTAAAACTGAAAATGTGCGCCTTTGATTCCTTTAAGCTGCGAGTTGAAAATATCTTGATGTTTTTCAAGATATGGCATGTTATCGGAGTTTAACTTAGAAATTCTTTCAGTTCCGTGCACACCAATTTTTGTGAATTCTTTACTATTAACGGTGTCTGACAGAACAATTTTTCCAGATCTTTCAAACGTTATCAAATGTTTATCGAACAGGGCGTCATAAGTAGGCGAAAGAAGGATGCCGTTGTTGATATCGAGTCGTTCGTCATCATTAGAATCTTTCCAGGGGTGAATGTGAGAAGCAATCAATATTCTTGAATCACTAAATGAAGTAACTGCGCATTTATTCTCCCATCGATTGATGATGCTTTTTCGATAGGCACCTTGACCAACTCTTGAGAGTACTAAGCCGGATCTTTCAGTTACGGTAGGTGCCAAATACTCAAGAATTGGTTCGGCAGCTAGCGTAAGTGTCTTCAACTCGTAAGGAACGACAGCATCTTTTCTTTTAAGAAAGAACTTTATTCCACGTCTAACACGTCCAGTAGTATCATGCGTTTCATAATAGTCCGAATCAAAGAAGGTCATCTCAGAAATGAAATATACATATCCCTTCCGAGACTGCTGAAACAGAAAGACGCGTTTACCATTCTTGAGATGGTCACGAAGGGCTAAATTGCCTCTAATAAACTCCATATCACCGGACTGGCCCTCGCCGGTGTATGAGAAAACGTTGTCGTTCTCCCACAAATCCTTATAGCCATGCTGATCACCTGTCTTACCAGTAAAAATGAAAATAAAGGGATAAGAAGCCGAAG